>JAGQQG010000144.1 GCA_020426325.1 Planctomycetaceae bacterium
ATTTGACGGAAATACGCATTGGGGATTGGCGTGCGATGACCCTCTCCCGTATAAAACCCCTGAAATGTCTCCGGAGTGTCTTGATAGGTTTCTGTCTCATCCCAGCAGAGTGCAAATGCTCCCTGTTCGCCATTCGCCCCGGCTGCTGCTGCTCGACCTTCACGCACCCTGCGGATGAACTTCCGTTCGATTGCCTCGTCGATGGCCGGACGAATCCCGCCCCGGCCCAACCCGGCACGGTCGACCAGTTGTTGATAGGAAACGCTGATGTTCTGGGACCTCGGGTTGCCATCTGTATCGAGCCAGCCGAGTGTTTGATCGAGGATGTAGGCCACCAACCGCAACACACTCCGCGACACGTGCGGCAGGCAGACATCGAGGAACTGGTTAGGACAGTAGAGGTAGTTGGCCTTGAGCGGCTCGAAGCCGGTGAAACGTGTGACGTTCATCGGATGCACCTCGGCCGCTGACAACGATGTCTCCTCAATCATGAATTGTCACTACGGGAGAGCAGCCGTTTGAACGTGGGAAACTCGTTCCACTTCGGCTTGGCCGGTTGGGGTGTTTTCGGAGTCAACTTGCTGGGACTCGTTTTGGATTTCGTCTGACGAGATTTCGAGGGACGCTTCCGCTGTGACGATGTTGTTGACTCTCGATCTTCGGACGGCTTGTCTCCAACGACAATCCCGTCTTTCCAACCCGATCTGTGGATGTCGCCCCCTGTTGGAAGTGGCATCAGGGCATGCTGCTGGACGTTACCTAGCAGCGTCTGCAACTCCTTCATCAGCACGTTCGATTCCCGCGTCCGTTCGTTCGCTTCGCGGATCTGTTCGTTCTTGATGGCCAGCTCAGCGTACAACCGCTCCTTGTCCTGCTGAAGATCCTGGATCTGTGTCTCCAGGCTCCGAACCAGCACATCCTGACCTGCACCGCTGGCTCCTGGCCAAACGTTCTCTGGTTTGGCAGTCCCTGCCTCTGGCTGTGGCGGCTGTTGATGAACCTCATCCTTCGGACCGTATCTCTTCGCGGCCCATTCCTCCTCGACGTACCAGGTTGGACTCAGCCCCTGATTCGACAACTCCTGAATCTGCTCCAGCGAGACGTCGGTCCCCGATCGTTCGGTGCCGTCCTCCGTCTGCAACCTGAGATGTGTGAGCACGTCCGCATCCCCCGTCCGCACTGCTGTGCTGAAGTCGCGAGTCAGGGAACGGTGCGAACGGCCATAGCGTTCGCTTACTTCCTTCTTGGTGAGATGGCCGGCAATGGGAGCGGGTGTCATAACGTCGGCGGGGTGACAATCAAAGCGGCGTCAGGATGCCTCGAAACAAGACAGTCTGTCAAGCAAGTTACACGCCTCCCTAACGACATACCGTCCGTCACCCTGTCCCCTGACATGGGGCGGGTGACAGCCAACGAACCACATCAGCAAGCCACAACATGAATGTCGCCCCCTCACTCTGTCACGGGGACGAACAGGGAGTCTCACCTAGCTGGCAGCCCGTCTGTCATAACGTCGTGTCAGCCGGTCGGCAGCATGACAGGACAGGGAGTCCGGGATGCCACAGACATTCTGTCAGACGCCCGATGACAGTCTGTTGTCGGGCTGACCGACAGGGGACTGTTTGCCAACCGGGACAGACCGGATTGGAAGTTCGTATCTCCGGAGGCGACCGTCGGCCGGTGTCGACCGGCGGAGCAGTCTGAGCCTGGCGAGGGCTGCGCAGCGGGGGAGTCAGCGAGCCGCGTCGCCATGACCTTCCCCAGCCACCGGAGCGCATGAAAAAAGACCGTGACCCGTCGGGAACGAATCACGGTCTGGGAACGCCGTCGATCAGGATAATTGCAGATGCCTCTCGACCCGCGTGAGGCGGTCGTCCAGATTGTGAATGCGGTCGGCATGCTGCTCGAGACGATCGTGAAAGATGTCCTGAAAGTCGTGCTTGAGCTGCTCAGCCACGACGTCGAAGTGACGCATCACTTCCTTGGACTTGTCCTCGATGTGTTTGAGGAGCAGTTCAAATTGAGCGTCATGCTGGGTGAGTTTTTCATTGATTTGCTCAAACTGGCGATTGTGCTGGTCGAGTTTTTCGTGAATTCTTACGAACTGGTCATCGTGCCGATCGAGACGCTGCGTGAGACTGCGGATGTCCGCTTTGGTCGCCGGTGCAGTGTCATCAGTGGAAGTCATGTGGGAAGAGGGTACAGGAAACAAAAATGACGATCAAAAAGATCGACGAGAAAGCCCGCGACCGATGAGGCTAAGCCGCGGGCATTGGGGGAGTGTGACCGGCTCAGAAGAACTCGATCACATCGGACGGAGTCTGCCGTCGTCGTTTGGCACGTGGCGGGGGAGTCACGACCGATCGCTTCCGCTGAAAGGCCACGATGCTCTCATTGGAGATGCGGTAGCGGGGACGACCCGCACGGCTGGTGGCCATGTCAGTCGCCTCCAGTTCGCCCGAACGAATCCAGTTCAGGACTTTGTCCGGACTCACACCCCATAAGCGGGCCAGTTGCGGCGGTGTCCAGAAATTCTTTTCGATGGCCCGGTATTCTGACTGAGGCACCGCTTCGATGACATCGGCCAGTTCTCCGGCGGTCAGCTCGCGTTGCAGATGAATGCGGGCCACGGTCTGGGCCACGCTGGTGATGGTTTCTGTGGATGTTTCGCCGGTGTTGTTGAGAGTGAATTGCTCCATTGGATGGGGGGTAAAGGAATCAGAAGACTGAGGACTCGGATGTGGAGACATCATCCCGGCTGGGAAGTGTGTTTCCGTAGTAGTCCTGCTGGACCGTCGGACCGAATGTGCAGAGGCCCGCGTCGATCAACTGGTGAGCCATGCGGCCGTAGTGGCCCTGCAGCTTCCAGACAGAGCCGTCGTCGATCAGTTGCTGAAACAGAGCGATTGTGTCCGTTTCTGAAAGGTCGCCCTCTTCGTAGGCGATCAGCTGGTTGATGAGGTCGTCACTTGCGCTTTTGAAAGAATTCATGTTCAATGGGGGTAAGAATCAAAAGCCCACGACCGGTCGAGACCAGCCGTGGGCGGGGTGGGGGAGTGGACATTACTTCTGTTCCCCCGTCTGCTCCTGATGCCGCAACCGGTGGTAGGTGCGGGTCAGCAGGGCGGCCATGGGCAGCAGGTCCTCCTCGTGCAGGAGGTGCGTGTTCGTCCATGTCTTCTCATCAGCGTTGCGATAGGCTCGCTCGGGGATGATGAACCGATGGACCTGGCCTTTGCCTTTCGGCTTGGTAAAGACGGTCGCGGACAGCCGACCATCGGTCAGCTTGAGGGCCCGCTGGGCCGGTGATGTGTGGGCGTCCTGTTCAGGTGAGGCCGGACGCTGCGCCTCATGCGATGTATTGACCATAGAGATAAAGGAAAGAAATAAGCCGCTTCTCATGGTCGGCGAGAAGCCTCTTGGCAGCAGCAATCCGCAGCTCGGGGTCAAGGCGGTCGGTGCGGCTGCGGTAATAAGCCATGAATCATGGTGTGGCCTCCCAGCGTTCCGATCGCGCTGTAAACAGGGACCGCACGGTGTCGCCGGTTCGCCCGCGTCAGTGGGACGAACCGTTGCGTGACGCCGGCCGCTCCGCCCCTTGACGCCTCCAGAGACCGGATTGCTATGCTGCTGAGGCTCCGAGCACACACCACTCAACTCCTTCACAAAAATACTTGCGCCCATCTCCTCGTTGGGGCATCGTGTTCCTTCTTCCGGCACGGCGTCGGAAGAACTGTGAATCCTGTCCTTTCAAAACGAGGAGAACTCGATGGCCCGCAAGTCCCACGACAACAAGCCTGAAAAGGTCGTCCGCATCGGCTACGTCTCGGCGTCCGTCTTCGCCCATGATGTGGAGAGCGACGACACCAAGCGCACACTCCGCTCTGTGAACGTGCAGAAGCGGTACAAAGATGGTGACGACTGGAAGTACACATCGTCCTTCGGACTGGCCGAGCTGCCGCAGGCCATCCGCTGCCTGCAACTGGCTCAGCAATATGTCGAGGGTCGCGAGGCCGATGTGGACCTCGATTGAAAGACCTCGATTCGCCCCGACGGCAGTCCTTGTGATTGCCGTCACTTTTCGTGACCGAGGAATGGCACTGAGCAGCGTTATTCATATTCTTGATGAAGGAGACTCTTGAGCAGCAAGAAGAACGCACTCGCTCAACGACTCACAAGTACGTGCTTCCGAACACCGTCTGACACGCCCGTGCGACAAGACCCTGCAATGTCCCTTCGACAAAGGGTGGGAAGCGACTTGATCGGTCTCGCAGAGACCGACGCAGCGAGCCTGCTCGACACACTCCGAACGCTGTGCGTTGGACCGATGGCGGTGGAGCGCTCGACCGCTCCCCGAAGGGAGGGGATTCACTGGCCGGTCATGATCCGCTTGATGAGGGACGGATTTCCCTTGGGGCTGCCAGCCTGTTCGACGCGGGCAATGTGAGACCCCGGTTGTTCACGCAGGGCTTTGCAGGCCAAGCGATAGGCCTGGGATTTGTCGCTGGCGTCGACATGAATCGCGTACTGAAGACGAACCTGAAACAGCATGGAAGAAAGGGGAAGAATTACAAAGTGCCGGAGACGGCTGGGTGCGGGAAAACGAGCCGCAGGACTGAGCACAAGGTGGAGTCCGCAGGAAGCACCTTGTGAGCAGACTCGGCGAGTTAGGCTTCGGGCAGCCGTCTCGGGCACCACCCCGATCACGGGAAGAAACCTCATGGCTCGCTGCGGGTGCTGGGGCCACCAGCCAATCAGAGAGTACACAAAGGTGATGCCAGAGTGATGACTCAGCCCCGGCTGCTTTTGATGAGTTGGGACCGAATTCCTGGAGCGTGCAGGAAATCAGAGAGGGCCAGGACGAACGACCAACGGGAGTTCAGTCCGGGCCTCAGAAATCAAAGCCTATTCAACAAAAGCAGCCGGGGCTGGGAATCTTCCCAGACCCGGCACCCAAGTCGCTGGGGGGATACAACTTCCGACATCCCCCGACCGTCCACCCCGAATCCAGTTTGTGGACAGTTTCTGGACGGTTTAAGGAAGGTCGTTCAACGAGGAATCGAACGGGAAGCGGGGAGTGGCTAGGGGGAGTATTAATGAAGTGTACCGGATGCCGAACGGCGAGAGCCGAAGAGTCACAGCAGCACCTGGAACTGAGTTCATGCGCTGGGGCGGTACATAGCCCGTGGCTGACCGTCGACGGTTTCCCAGACCGGACTCGTCAGCAGTGTCTCAGGATCGGTGAGCGACTCTGCGGACAGCAAGCGGCAGACTGGTGCGAGCGGATGCTGGCCGAGGACTTCCTTCAGTGACGCGAATCGACGTCGTGAGGGGGTGACCCACACGACATGATTTCGGTTCGTCTCCAGGTCGGGCCAATAGCGACGATATTCACGGCGGTGAATCAGCGCCACGTAGCTGTCCGTTTTCGACGCCTTCCGCAACTGCTTCTTGCCCTCACTCGACAGGTCGATTTCCCACAGCAGCATGAGCTCGGTCTCGTTGATCCGAAACCGACAGGCCAGATCGGGCTGACAAATCAGACCATTGCCCAGGTCATGATACAACAGTCGACGCTGGTTCGGTGGCAGCGACTTCGGGGAGGCGTGCCAGACATCCTGTTCCATCACCCATTGGGGACGCATCAGACCGACTGCATCGGCGGCCTGATCCAACGCCCGCATGACACGCACTATCTGACGGCGATGATAGAACGTCATGGCCGAGGGTCTGCTGCGAAGCACTCGCAACGGCCGTTCACCTGTCTCCAGTTCGACCAGTCGCGCGCCTTCGTCAGTGAGTGTGTGCAGCGTCGGAATCCGACCACCATTCGTGGTGGCGGATTGCGATGGTTTCCAGACCTCAAGCTTCGTGGCTCGCGTAAGGCCGTTCGCGGCCAGTAATCGCAACCGTTTGTAGACGCTGTTCAGCCGATGCTCCGGGTAGTAGTCGCAGGCATCCTCGGTTGAGAGGCTGCCGTAAGTGCCCAGGTCGGTCAGAAAAGCGACGTCCTGCGGTCCGGTCCGAATACCCTGTGACGCGACCACTGGCTGCCTCCTTTTAGAACGTGACTTCCGGATCGCCATTCTCATCCGGCTCGACATCCAGCCGGGGTGAAAGAATCTGCGTGTCATCCGGACCAGGCCCATCGAGCAGTCCGGCCGAGCGCCGATAAGCCAGCGTCTGTAGCTCCTCGACCAGCACCTGCAGAAACTCGGCCCGCTCCTCTCGAATCTGCTGGGGTGTGACAAACTCCGGACGAGCGTGCAACTCGTCACGCCACGCGCGCAGCTTGCGAGCCGCAAACTGGGGCGCATGACCGTAAGGCAATTTGGCGAGCGGAGTCCGGGCGAAATACACGCCCTGACCATCGACGATCACAAATGCCGCTCCCGTCTCCAGACTGGCCATCCGAGAAGCGGCTTCCCGGTCGATCTCCTCCAGCGAATAGTATTGGACACTGCTCACGACCTCATTGGTAACGAGCTTGGGCAGGATGGTTTGTTTGTAGGTGATGCCGCGAGTGCTGGTCTGGGTATGCTGCTGGGCATCGGAGTGCGAAGTCTGAGACGAACGAGCGTCGGCCTGTCCTCGGGTACGTTGATTCGCCGCATCGACCGCCTCACTCAGCGTGGTTGTCAGGGAGTCGCCCTTCATGGTGCCGTGGGTCGTGGTGTTACCTCGCATTTCCTGCTCGCCTGCACTGCGATCAATCAACTCCACGATCTCATGCCCGACGGTGAGTTGCTGCGTCGTCTTGAGGACGTGTTTCACCTTCGGTCCGGAGTGGGCGGCCAGCGAGACCAGCTTGCCGAAGAATTCGGCGTCGACCTGGTGACGAAAAAACACCTTGACCCGGCACATATCTAAAATCGTTCGCAAAAACTGATTTTCTGTGCGGTCGGGAAAGCGGTTGGCTCCCTGGTGGAGATAGACGAAGGAGGTTCGGTACTTCCTGATTTCTGTGGACATCCGCTCCAGCAACGGACCACAGGCTTCGGCAAACACAGGCAGTTCGTCAATCAGACAAAGTCGCCGTCGCCGGAGGTGTTCGGGCGTCGACAGCACGACGGCCAGATACTGGTTCAACACGATGTTGCAAATCAGCCGTTGCACCTCGTCACTCAGGATCAGCCCCTTGTCCAGATCGACGATGAGCGACATGTCGTTCTGGTAGATCTCCCGAAAGTTGATCGTGTCGTACCGCCGCGACAACATTGTCTCGGCCGCGATGTGTTCCAGAATCGTGGCCACCCGATTGCGGGCACTACCGATCTCCGCTTCCAGGTCGTTGACCTTCATGTCCGGCAACGCTTCCAGTTGCAGCCTTGCCATCTGGTCGGGAGCGAGCTGCACGAGCAGCTTATAGACCGGGTGATGCGGATCGATCAGCATGGACGCATCGGCCAGCGTCAGCCCGGCGCTCCACAACAGCCAGAGCCAGCGGGTAATCCACTTCCGCATCACCGGGCGGAAGGCAAACCCGACTCCGGCTTCGCCCATCGCGGCCAGAATGATGTTCGCCGTCAGCTCGACCTGAATGCGCCCCCGTGACAGCCGTTCGTAATCGCTGAGCTGATCCTCGTCCGGGTCATGGGCGAGGGGATTGATGCCGGCCACCTGCTTTGGGTCGGACACTTTCCAGTACACAATCTTCTTCCGCTGTCGCTCGGGCAGTTGCAGGCACATCTGCCACAACTTGCGGGCACTTTGCCCATGCGGGTCAATGTGCAAGAAGGGGATGCCCAGCTGGAGACTCTTGAGGGCAGTCCATTCGGCGAAGTTACTCTTGCCGCCACCACTCACCCCACTGACGTCGATGCCTGCTCCTAAATTCGGGTTCAGAAGAATGCCCTCGATCAGCCGCTCAAACTCTCGCGGGAGCAGCGGCGGGACATCGAAGGCGCGTCCGGGTCGGGGATCGGGTTGAGACATGGGGGATCACTCAGTCGAGAAAGTTTCATGAGTCACGGCCACCAAACAGCCGCGACTGATAGCGTTGCTCTTCGGCTTCCAACAGTTGTGCACGAGTGTCGTCATTCAGACCGGACAGGGTGCGGATGGCCTGGATTCTTTGCTCATGCTCCTGTTGGGCCTGGCTCAGCCGTTGCTGGAACTCCTGAACCGAGTCGACCGGGCTGGCTGTGGGTCGCGTCTGTTGTGTCCGCTCGGCTTCCTGCCGGATGTAGTCGGCTTCGTACTCCGGCATGCCCAACGCTTCGACCAGTTCGACCAGCGACTCCAAAAGGATCTCCGCAGCGGTGCCGCGAGACCGGCAGCGGCGGTAGTGTTGGACCAGCATGGGACGCAGCCGTCCGTACTGTCGCTGACGCAAGTTGGCCGCCACACCCCGTGCCGCTCGGGCGGCTGACGCCGCTCGGCGGAAATCGGGGTCGGGCTCCTGGTCCAGATGCAGCATGGCCAGCTGCATCTGTCGATACTGTTGGCTCTGCTGAGCATGCTCGCGTTGACTCCGCAGCCGAGCATGCTGAGTCCGCAGATCATCAACGACGTTCGCATTCTGACGAGCCGTGCGAAGACGAGACTGCCGGGCCGCCCAGTTGGCTGCTCGGTACATCCCGTACCCCGTCAGTCCCAACAGGCCCAAGGCACTGAGAGGTTCCATGAAAATGCTCCTACAAGGTGACAGAGGATTCCAACGGCCTGGCACCAAACAAGTCCGCAGCGGTCTGCGTACCGTTGACCTGTTCAATCGGTTTGACACGTCGCCACGCTTCGTCCACCTGCTCGAAGCCATGTGAGCGATAGGTCTCGCAATCGGGACACGGGAGCTGGCCCCGGTCCGGGTCGGCGATGGCGATCGAGTTCCAGGCGAAGTAACTCTCCACGTCGTTTGCGATGCCCAGCTTCTCCTTCAGGATGTCACGGCCAGCGATCTTGAAATCTGGACTGAGAGAGAACTGCAGAAATTGTCGGTCGCCCAGTTGCTCGATCAACCGGCCATAGCGGTTCGGTGCCCCCAGGGTCAGCAGGCCGATGACCAGTTGCCCGGCCACCGCATCCGGAATGCGGACACTGAAGATGTCGGCCCCCTCGCTGTTGGGATCGAGCGACTTGCCGCCCGAGTGCGCCTCCTTCTGAACCTCATACCTTTTACTGCACAGGCAGCGGAAGCAGCAGTCCCGTCGTCGCGGGTCGATCCAGACCACCTCAGCACCGAGCCCGCCGGCATAGATGCCAATGAACACGGCCGGCACATTGCGTAATAGCGCCATGCGGTTCACGAACGCCTGCGCCACGAACGAGTCGGTGGCCGCGATGAACAGGTCCGTGGCGGCAAACAACGCCTGCGTCTGCTCGTCAGTCCAGCCCGTGACGTCCAGTGGCACCGTCTCGACGACGGCCGACGGATTGATTTCCCGGATACGGGTCGCGACCGCCTCGACCTTCGGCTGCCCAATCTGGCCCGGATCGTGTCCCTGCCGCTGCGGGTTCTCGAAGCCCACGACATCCGGATCGAGCAGCTGCCAGTGACTGACGCCGCAACGAGTCAGGTCCAGCGACAATCCAACCGACGCTCCAGCACCAAACAGCGTCACCTTTTTGGTCTGCAAGGCATCCACATCCATTGCGGTTCGAATACGACTGAAGTCCATGAGAGTTCTCCTGTGTTGACGAAGATGAAAAAGGGTCTTCGATGCAGTTCACACGAGCTGCAACTGGGCGGGCAGCACCCGCCGCACATCACGAGTGTCGATCACGAAGGGCCACAACTGGCCGTTGCACACAATCGGAAACAGAAACGAGTGACTGCCGTTGCCATTCACAGGACTGGCGAAGATGCGGCTGAGAAAGGCCAGATCGCCCCCGCTCGGTCGGCAGATGCCGTCGGGATGGGAATGCACGATGCCGACACATGTCTGCTTCGCCGGGCGGACGCGCCGCAGCACTTGGTTCAGCCGTTCGTGGCCAATGGTGAAGGTAGCGTAGGTCGAGAGCCCCGTATCATCTTTGACGTAGCGGGTCACGAGGTCCTGAGCATCATCCGGTCCCAGGAGCAAACCTCCCAGTTCGCGTCGGAAGGGCTCGGAAGCCAGATCACTCATCACGGCCGCATAGGCTGCCTGCGTCATCTTCATCACCGGACAAATCGCGTCCGGGGACATCAGCTCTTCGTCGAATTCGGATTCCTGAGGAGAGACACGTTTTGATCTCGCAGTTCGCTCGATCGGTATCTCTCGGTCGGATTCGTGTTCCGGCAGAAGTTTATCGGGGATGTAATCGGAAAAGAGACCGGCCATAAGTTCGCTCCGTTTACTTTGAAGGTGGTGGAAAGAAGAGCCCGAGCCGGACACTCACAGAGTGGAGAACCGGCTGCGGGCGAAAGGGAGCTTCGCAAGCGAAGCCTCACTGCCTGCCGACGGCACGCAGTGGCAGTTCAAGAATCACTGGGGCTGGTGAAGCGTCCCGGCTGGGAGCTCCTCGACCCCGCGCACGACTGGTTTACGAGTCATGGCTGGCACCTCGCTATTCGCGTGGTCCGACTCCCGGTCCCTCGCCCCCTGTCTGCCTGGAGTCGGATCACGGCAGACGACGAGTTCTCGCGCGAGATTGCATTACGAACCAGGGAATCGGCCCGTGCGGTTGTATTCCGACCAGCCTTCGGCCCAACAACGCCCAATCTTCACGGCCTGCTCAGCCGATCGGGGCTCGCGTCCGGCGGAGACACATATGTGTCCGCCTGCCATCAGGTGATGATGGGCGCCACCCCTTCCGTGTTTGTCCGGCGGATGGAGCCGGGGATAGACCACATACGTGCCATCAGCTTGAGGCACCGCATCAATCACATAATTGTCGGTGCCGTTCACGCGATACTCTTTGCGAACAGTCATGGGACTCTCCTGGTCATGAAAAGTTGGAAGTGACAAACGATTCCCGAGCCAGCCGATGAATATCAGCAACAGAATTAGACCGATGATGATGTCCATGCCATGGCTTCGGGAGGGACTACGAAGTAGAGTGATTGACGCCAGCTTTGGGCTTCTCCGTGGCAGACGTTGGTGTCCGTGCCGACGGGTCGGGGACGCTCGCCAGCAGTCGCAGCACTTCGGGCAACCGTTGCGTGCTGACATGGGTCACCTCACCACCACGGGGCCGCACGGCCCAGACCTCGATGCCTTCCTTGCGAGTCAGGTCACATGTCCCCGCTGATTCCCTGCCAATGATTTCAATGCGCACCGTCTCCTCCTTCTCCCTTGGGGAATTTCAAGAAACTGCAGCACTTGCTCCAGTTACTGAGCGGGCTGCATCAGGAACTCTTCCACCGGCAACAGCAGTTGCCGCAAGGCCGGAACATCCGCCGGATTGACGGACATGGCCGACGACTTCCACTCCTCGTCGTTGCGGTCAAAGTACCGCCGTGAAATCGAGATCGAACGCAGTGGTGTCTTGTCACCCTCCCGCTCATTCTCGAACACTGCCACACTCAGGTGTGGCCCCAACTCCCGCTTGAAGATTGGCTGACTCATCGTGACTTGCTCCTGTGTTTGAAACTCTCTAGCGTTGATTAACTGCCTTCGTGCCGCAGCGATACCTTTCGATTCAAATGCGGATGAGCCGGATCGACCTCCGCGACTTACGACGGATTGCGGGTTGAATTGTCAGTTTCGACTTCAGCTCGTTCAGGTAAGAAAATCGAACCTGCCTTCGTACTCAGTAATCAAAGCGTGTGAAGGGACGATCCATCAGGTCGTTTTTTGAAAGAATCGCCAGATTGGTAGAGATCGTCGCGTCCTGAACGCGGATACTGCAGTGATTGACGAGTGTGGTAAAATGAAAGACAAGCATTTCCCCCCCGACGTAGTGAGTGAACGAGAGCGACGGCCAGAAACAATGCGTGCCGTCCAACAAGCCATCGTTGAGTCAGCAGAAATCCCGGAACTCACCGAGGAGGAAGTGCAGCGTCTCCGTCAGCGAGCCCGGGAGATGATTGATGATGCGTGTCCACTTTCCCCCGATGAATCGGAGGCGATGCTGCTGGAGATCCTCCATACTCCCGGCGAGGGTCATTTCTTGAGACAATCCGAGCAAGTGGCGATACACTACCTCGCCATCATGGATCTGCTCTACGAGCATCTCGCAATGAAACGAGAGGCGAGAGTCCGTCGCAGCTAAGTCGCTCCACCATCGAACTCTCGGTAGTCTCTCTCAAACGCTTCACGGATTGCTATTCGCATCTCATAGAGTCGTTGAGCAATTGCGCTGGGTGTTGTCTGGAACAGAATCGCAAGGACCTTGAGGGGGAGCGGGTTTCCGTCGAGAATGTGTTCCGCCCACGTCTTGAAGAGCCGGTGAAAGCGAACGGGAACATAGGGCATCCAATGATTGACGTCCCAATCGGCTGAAATTGCCATTTGCTTTTCCTTGGTGCCTCTCAATGTGTCAATCAGAATTTCATTTCCGACTTTCCTTCCCATGCGCTTTGAGCGAACGGCTTCATTCCGTCCGATGTCGATAATGTCATTTCGAATTGCTCGCATGGACCATCGGAAGAGATGCTTCTGTGGCTCCGTGGCGTCGATCTGCATGCCTGCAAGAAGCAGAGAGTAGATCTCTAAAAGGACGCCTTGCACGATGTCCTCTGGAGCAAGCCTGCGTTGAAGATGTTTTGACATGAGAATCCGAGCGCCCATCGACAATTCGTCGAATCGGGTCGCTGCGAACTCATTGATTAACTGCTCGACATATTCAGGATCCATGAGTCAATCCCCAAACCAAAGTGCCTGGAAGGTGGCTGGTCGAATTGGGGACGACAACTCTGACGATCAGGTGTCAATCATGGCGGTATCTTCTTGGTGTCGGAGAGCTGACGTCGTCTTGTCTTACAACGCATTTCTTACCTCAAGGATTTCCGACCCCCGAACGTGTGACAAGATCTGACTCGATGGTCCGATCATCGCGGCGACTTGTTCCCATTGCCGTCGTCAAGGAAAGCTGCCAGGAGTCAACCTGCTGACGTTCCCAGAGGTAGGAGAATGTACCCATTTGAGTTGAATTCGTTACACAATTCGGACATTCTCCATTTCAAATATATTTGTGAAGAATCCATGAAGCCTGAGTTCCTTGACCACCTCCTGACGCGAAACACGCTTCCCAAGATGTTCGACTTGGCGGTTGTCGTGCGTGTGTATCGACTGCTCGAATCGGGTGTCAGTTTGAAGTCTGCCTATTCAGCGTTCCCTGAGGGGATCTCATCGGGAAAGATCCGGAAAGCTGTGCTTGATGTGGAGGCAGCAACCGGCATCCGCCTGTGGGTGTCATGGAGCGGGAAGACCGTCGAAATTGACCGCTCACAACAAGCTGTTGATGTCATCAAGCATTTTGAGCAATTGCTGGAAAACTATGCGCATGTGAGCTCGCTCGCACCAGTGACCACAACGCCAGGGCGTGGTAAAAGCCGCGCCACTCGAATTCCGATCCCCACGATCCGGATTGGGACCGAGCCTGAACTCGCCCGATGGATTCTTCCTGAAGCGATCCGCCGATGTCGTCACAATTACCAGGGGCTCGACTTCGAGGTCTTAATCGAAACGGAGAGCCCGCAGAAGCTGCGTCGCCGAGGATTGGTCGATGGAGAATTCGACGTCGTGGCCGTATCAGCGGACAAGGACGAATTGAAGCTTCGGGCCGCCGAGTTGATCGGTCCGCATGGATCGATCCGGATCGTTAATCTGACTCCCCATGTCCTCGTTGATCGGCGGCATCGACTGGCTCAGCAAGCGTCCGTCGATTGGAGTGACCTCGAAGATATGGTGCTCATCTTGCCAAAGGGGATTTCTCCCTCTCCCGAGGTGCCCTATGAGAAACTCCCTCCCGGCGTTCATTTGGTCCGATCCACATCCTATTCCGATGCCCATGCGATGACACTGGCTGCTGGCGGGCGGGGAAATGTCTGTTGCCTCAGCTTTCCCCAGGTATTGACTCCCCAACGCAGGGGACGCTTCACCCAACTGCTGATGCCGGATCTGCATTGGGTCCAACACGGTGTCTTTCTGCCACAACGAGCAAGTGAACGACAGAGTCATCGTCATCAAGATGTGGCAATGGCCATCGCAGACGAGCTCTATGGGTATCTTTTGCAGCAGACACAATCGTTTCTGACAGTTGATTTACTCAAGGGTCCCAGTCATCAGCTCTGGCACGTTTCGCGTCAAGCTCAGGGAAAACTGGAATGGACCGAAGGTCGTTTATTTGCCATTTCCATGGCTGGCGACGGATACTTCCGTGCCGATCATGAGACCACCGTCGACAATCGCCAACTCAAGTTCAGCATTTCGGGTCGCCTGGCGCAGACTCCCCACCAAGAACTGCAACTAGCCTGGAGAGGGTGGGACACAAGAAGCGAAGGTATCGAGGAAGTCTACGTTGCGAGTTTTTTCATTCCTCAACATCGAGAGAGACCTGCCGGAGTCGTTGGCTATTGGATGGGCCGCGCCACGAATGCGCCTGTCGGTCTTCCAGACCTCGGGTATATGGTCCTGCTTCCACCGGAAGCACAGAAGCCGACCAAGAAAGATTTGCGGAAACTCGTTGATGCCTATGAATCTTTGATCGATGAATCTGGGAAGCATGGGTTGGAACGACTCAAGCCTGGAACTCCATGACAACTCGTCACTTGAACTCACGGGATTTGAGATGCCAGGTAGTGGCTAGAACATCGGCATGATATTTCGAATGCCGCAGCATCAAGCAAGGCAGTGGATTGTTTATCCACAGGATTAACGCGCAATTGCACATTGAGATCGGTGCCATGCCCGTTAGTGTTAAGCTTCAACCCGCGCCCCAGTGAAGGGGCGATTTTACACGCGCGCTAAGTATGTTAGACACTGGCGGTTTCAATCCGCGCCCCCGTGAAGGGGCGATCCGATTCGGTCTCTGTGGCGATTTGCCGCCAACTGGTTTCAATCCGCGCCCCCGTGAAGGGGCGATAGCGTGGCGTTCGCCGCGTCGATCAGCAGATTGGTTTCAATCCGCGCCCCCGTGAAGGGGCGATC
>JAGQQG010000145.1 GCA_020426325.1 Planctomycetaceae bacterium
ACTGCCCATCGGCCAGCACCACATCCGTCATCACCCCCGGCCCATCATGCAACACCCAAGTGACCGTGGTCGTTCCATCCCCCATCAACACCGCATTGGTGAGATCAACCGGCAAGCCGGTCGAATGATTGAAAAGATTCAAAGCCGTCGGCGAACCCAACGTCACCGCCTGATCAAACGTAAACGTCAACTCACGTATCCCTGAACGGTTCGGATTGCCAGTCCCATTGACGCTCGACGCTGACACGCTTGTGGGGACAATTGGAACTCCCGCAAGACTCAGAATGTACATCGCTCCACGATCATTGCCTCCGTCATCGTCCCGCAGGGCCCCGACTGCCAGGTCGGCAATGCCGTCTCCGTCCAAATCCCCCAACTTTGTCAGGGAACTGCCGAAGAAGTCTATGTCATCCAAGGTGGTAGTGAAGTTGCCCTGTGTGTCACTAATCTTCTGATGCGACTTGACAGTCCCGTCTGCGTTGAGGAACAGAACGTATGCTGCCCCGTGACGTGTTCCGCCGTCATCGTCTCCTTCGGCGCCGACGACCAAGTCGAAGATTCTGTCGCCGTCGAGATCTCCTATGTTCGTCAGCGAACAACCGAAGAAGTCCCCGTCATCAAGTGTGGAAGTGAAATTACCGGTGGTGTCGCTGAGTTTCTGATGCGACTTAACCGTGCCATCGGCGTTCAGGAATAACACATACACTGCTCCACGGTCGCTACCACCGTCATCGTCTCGTTCGACACCGACGGCCAGGTCGGCGACGCCATCGCCGTTCAGATCTCCCAACTTCGTCAGCGAACGACCGAAGAAGTCAACGTCATCAAGAGTGGGTGCAAAGTTACCTGCAGTGTCGCTGACCTTCTGATGTGACTTCACCGTCCCGTCGACGTTCAGGAATAACACGTACACCGCTCCACGATTGAAGCCTCCATCATCGTCAAGAAAGGCCCCGACGGCTAAGTCAGCAATTCCATCACCATCTAGATCCCCCAGATTGGTTATCGAACTGCCAAAGGAGTCTCCATCATCAAGTGAGGCGGTAAAGTTACCAATAGTGTCACTGATCTTCTGGTGAGACTTGACGGTGCCATTGGCATTCATGAACAGCACGTACACCGCCCCGCGATTCAGGCCTCCGTCATCGTCGAGGTATGCCCCGACGGCCAAGTCGACGATCCCGTCCCCGTCCAAGTCCCCTAATTTCGTCAGCGAACTGCCGAAGAAGTCACTTTCATCCAAAGTGGCGGTGAAGTTTCCCGCCGTGTCGCTGATCTTCTGGTGCGACTTGACCGTACCATCCGCATTAAGGAATAGCACGTAGACTGCCCCCGTATTGGGAAAATGGTCGTCATCTCGGTAGGCACCAACTGCCATGTCGACAATCCCATCGCCGTCCAGATCGCCCAGATCGGCGACTGCACCTCCGAAGTAGTCAAAGTTTTCCAGCGTAGCAGTGAAGTTTCCAGCTGTGTCGCTGATTTTGCGGGTGGCGGTCACGACGCCCGGGGGGGTGATCGCTTCCTGACTCATAATGTATATCGCTCCGCGATATGGTCCGCCGTCCCTATTAAGAGGGGCTCCGCTGACCAGTTCGGCAATCCCGTCGCCGTCCAGGTCACCCATGTTCGTAAGTGAACGGCCAAACCGTTCACCGTCATCGATATCCGTGGTGAATCCGCCGGCAGTCTGACTGATCTTTTGATGCGACCTGACGATACCATCTTGATTCAGGGACAGGACGTAGACAGCCCCTCGGTTGGGGCCACCGTCATCGTCGCCGTCAGCTCCGACTGCCAAATCTTCAATCTTGTCGCCATCCAAGTCACCCAGATTCGTCAGCGAAAAACCGAAGAAGTCACCGTCATCAACCTTCCCGGCAAAACCTCCATCAATATCGCTGATTTTCTGATGTGATTTGACAGTACCGTCCGCATCGAGGAACAGCACGTAGATTCCTCCACGATCACTTCCGCCATCATTGCTAAGGGGCGATCCCACCGCGAGATCGATGATGCCGTCACCGTTAAGGTCTCGCAAGGCGCTCAGAGAATGGCCAAAAAGGTCTACGTCATCCAGAATACCAGTGAAGTTCCCCGCCGTGTCGCTGATTTTCTGATGGGACTTGACCGTGCCATCCGCATTCAGAAACAGCACATAAACAGCTCCGCGTCGGTCGCCGCCGTCATCGTCTCCATCAGCACCGACCGCGAGTTCGGCGATCCCATCCCCGTCTAAGTCACCGAGATTTGAAAGTGCACGACCGAACCAGTCACCGAAATCCAACGTAGCACTGAAGCCTCCAGCTGTATCGCTGATCTTCTGATGGGACTTGACCGTGCCATCCGCATTTAGGAACAGAAAATACACGGCTCCATGATCGCCTCCACCATCGTCATCGCCGGTAGCTCCAACGCCCAGATCGACGACGCCGTCCCCGTTCAGGTCTCCAAGGTTTGTCAGAGAGCTGCCAAAGAAATCATCATCATTGAGCGTGGCCGTGAAGTTGCCCGCCGTATTGCTGATCTTCTGGAATGACTTGACCGTGCCATCGGACGCAAGGAACAGGATGTAGACCGCCCCACGACGAGATCCGCCGTCGTCATCAAACTCGGCTCCCACCGCCAAGTCTGCGATGCCGTCCCCGTCCAGATCGCCGAGTCGCGCCACTGAACTACCGAACTGATTAGAGTTATCCAGAATGGCAGTGAAGTTGCCAGCGGTGTCACTGATCTTGCGGGTGGCGGTCACGACGCCCGGCGGGGTGACCCCTTCCAGACTCAGAATGTACACGGCTCCGTGGTTCAACCCACCGTCATCGTCGAAGTCTGCTCCGACAGCTAGTTCAGCAATTCCGTCGCCGTCGACGTCTCCCAAGTTCGTCAGCGAACGACCGAAGAGATCCGAGTTGTCCAAAATCGCAGTGAAATTCCCCTCGGTATCACTGATTTTCTGATGCAACTTGACCGTGCCGTCCGCATTGAGCAGTAGCGCGTACACCGCACCGCGAGAGTCGCCGCCATCATCGTCACCAATCGCTCCGATCGCCAGATCATTGATGCCATCGCTGTCGAGGTCACCCAGGTTCGACACCGAACTGCCGATGCGGTCATTATCATCCAGCGTGGCGGTGAAGTTGCCGACGGTGTCGCTGATTTTCTGATGCGATCTGACAGTGCCGTCGGCCTTCAGGAACAGCACATATACGGCACCACGGTTTGCATCTCCAGTGCTGCCCCCATCGTCATCGAGAGTGGCCCCCACCGCCAAGTCGATGAATCCGTCGCCGTCCAGGTCACCCAGGTTTGCCAGCGAATGGCCAAAGTGATCGTCATCCAGCACGGCAGTGAAACTGCCCACATTGTCACTGATCTTCTGATACGACTTGACAGTGCCGTTGGCATTGAGGAACAGCACATACACCGCGCCACGATCGAACCCTCCATCATCGTCAAGGAAAGCCCCGACCGCCAAGTCAACGTTACCGTCGCCATCCAAGTCCCCCAAGCTCGACACCGAGATGCCAAAGCGATCATCGTTATCCAACGTGGCGGTGAAGTTGCCCTCTGTGTCGCTGATTTTTTGGTTGCCTTTGACAGTGCCATCAGCATTCAGGAACAGAACGTACACGGCCCCACGATAGCTCCCACCGTCTTTATCGAAGTAGGACCCGACAGCCAGATCGTTAATTCCATCACCATCAAGATCCCCCAAGCACGTCACTGAACTGCCAAAGAAGTCTCCATCGGCTAGTGTGGCGGTGAAGCCGCCCTCGATGTCGCTGATCTTCTGGTGCGACTTCACCGTGCCATCTGCATTCAGGAACAGCACATTCACTGCGCCACGTTCGAATCCGCCATCGTCGTCATCAGGAACCCCGACGGCCATATCTACAATACCATCGCCGTCGAGGTCTCCCAGATTTGCCACTGCACTCCCGAAGCGGTCAAAGTTATCCAGCACACCGGTGAAGCCACCAACGGTGTCGCTGATCTTGGTGAAGGAGGTGACTTCCCCGATTGAGCCGGCAAGCATCACGCGAGATTCAAGGGCTTCAGTCACTCGAAGCTGAACTCCGCGGGCTCCGTGGCGGACGCGTCTGCGGCGTTGACGCGACAAGGGAGAGAAGGTCGTCAATTCCTCACGGAAACGTTGCAGCCAGTCCATCAACATGTCTGAGCCCGTTCATCAACTGAAGTCAATCAGGGGTCGATCACACGCTCGCTGCCGTCTAACTCGCGATCTCCATCACGAAGGCGAGAGCGCGACGACCCTCAGGAGGGCAAAGGGTATGCCAATGAAACGGATGGCATACACAGAGATCGTCATACGTTCAGCGAAGCGAACGAAGTCCAGAAATAATCGCAGAACAACAATTCGAAGTATCGGCACTTGATCGCGGGGCAGAGTCAGTATGGGCTGACCAAGATGTCTCGGCATGTGCAGATCCGCACAAGGAAGGTAGCCACATCCCCTTCAATGCATGCACTAAACTTGTCGATGTCGAACAGACCTGCGAGCCATCCTTGAGATCTTCGGGGTAACCACTGGAAACAAGAACGGATGCCCCAAGACTGACTCGATAGTGAGAACTTGGTCGACGGGCGTGTCGATGACGTGGTAGGATAGCTGAATCTCAACCAATCAGATGATGTATCAGCATTGATGTCCGACATCGAGGACTGTTATCTCGGTTGAGATTTGCCGGTCTCTTTCTCCATTGTTCAAGTCCTTGGGAGAACGTTGTGGCTTGGAGGCCATCCGACTGTCGCTGGATCACGTGGCGAAGCGGTGTCCTGTTGGGTGCTGTGATCGCTGGAAGTATGCTCTTTTGGTATTGGGGACGAACATCTCTGTGGCCGACTGAGGTTCGATGTCCAAGGACTGGTCAGTCTCTCGCTTCCGGTCGTGCTACTCCAAAGCCGGTCGTCGATGTGCCTGCTGATACACGTGTAGCCTGCCGCGAACTGATTCGCAGGAATTCGAGTTCTGCTCGACCAGATCCCCATTCAGGTTCTCAGGATGAGTCGGCTTTTCTTACTCTCACATCGCAGCTTGACAACCATCCGGGCCTCTCGCCGGAATTTCAACAAGACATTCACCCGCTTCTGGTGAATCACTGCTATCATTGTCATGGGCCTGATCGACAGGAGGCAGGAATCCGTTTCGATCAGCGAGACACGGTCTTTCGGGAGACAGCTTCTGGAGTGGTTCCTGTTGTCGCTGGCGATCCCGTGCATTCGGAACTACTGGCTAGAGTCAGCACTGACGATGACTCTCTGCGGATGCCCCCGGATGCACCCCCGTTGACATCCGAAGAGATCTTTCTCTTGCGACAGTGGATCTCCAGTGGGGCACCTTGGCCCGAGAACTTGCAGCACTGGGCTTTCGTCATGCCACGCGCAGTGAGTCCACCTCCACCACATGAAGTTGGCTGGTCTCGCAACGTGATCGACCACTTTGTTGCCGTTCGGCAGGAAAGGCAAGGACTGACGCACTCACCCGAAGCCGATCGTGCAACCCTGATTCGCCGGTTGTCATTCGATCTGCTCGGCTTGCCTCCCACTCCGGAAGAAGTCGATGCGTTTGAAGCGGACACTTCTCGGACCGCCTACGAACGCTTGGTCGATCGTTTGCTCGCATCACCGCATTTCGGTGAGAAATGGGCAATTCGCTGGCTCGATCTGGCTCGATTCGCAGATACGAACGGATTTGAGTTCGATGGCACGCGTCAGATGTGGCTGTACCGCGACTGGGTGATCGACGCTTTGAATCAGGATATGCCGTTCGATCGATTTACTGTCGAGCAGTTGGCTGGCGATCTTCTGCCGGATGCTGCCGTCTCGCAGCAGGTTGCGACAGGGTTTCTGCGAAACTCGGCTGTCCCCGTCGACACGCTCACACATCGATTCGACATGCTGGTCGATCGGGTTAATACGCTCGGGGCGACATGGTTCGGCATGACCTTCAACTGCGCACAGTGTCATGACCATAAGTTTGATCCTTTGACTCAGCGAGAGTACTACCAACTGTATGCGATCCTCAATAACTCAATTGATGAGGTCTCAGGAGTCAGCTATTCAGGCAGGAAAATCACAGCCTCTTCCCCATTGACCGGTGAACTCGCCACGACATTAGCGTTGAAGGATCGCGACGAGCCGATGGTTACCCATTTGAAGGAACGCGGCTCTCCGAATGCGGATGGTGAACAGGTCGAGCCGGGATTTCCCGGTTTCCTGCACACTCCCCGTTGTGGCGAATCCGACCGACTGTCTCTGGCATGCTGGTTGACCGATGAGAACAACCCTTTGACGGCACGTGTTGCCGTCAATCGTGTGTGGGAGCAACTTTTTGGAATCGGACTGGTTCGCACTAGTGATGACTTTGGAGTTCGGGGCGAACGTCCGTCGCACCCGGAACTTCTCGACTGGCTGGCAGTCGAGTTTCAGCGGAACGGATGGAGCACCAAGCAGTTGATCCGTTTGATTGTCTGCTCGGCCACGTATCGACAGTCTTCACATCGCTCAGCGGATATGCAGGAGCGAGATCCCATGAATCGGCTGTTGACGCACGGTCCGCGATTCCGTGTTGATGCTGAGTTGTTGCGTGATATCACCCTGGCAGCTTCGGGACTACTTTCCACAAATCTGGGAGGGCCGAGCGTGTTTCCCTGGCAACCGCCGGGCACCTCCGAGAACGTTGAGTTCGCTTCGTTCCCGTGGAAGCTTAGTGACGGGGGAGATCGCTATCGCCGGGGACTATACACCTTCTGGAAGCGAAGAACACTCTATCCCAGCTTTGCCACGTTTAATGCTCCCAATCGCACGTCGTCCTGCACACGTCGAAGCCGAACCACGAATCCGCTTCAGGCACTCGTCGCATTGAATGACCCGGCCTTCTTCGAAGCTGCTGTTCATCTCGGCGGACGGATGCTGGACGAATCGGATGGCTCATGCACTGCGGCCCTCAATCGTGGTTTTCGATTGTGTGTCGGACGGCGTCCGACTTCTCAAGAAGTAGACCTTCTACAGAACCTGCATGACTCGGAGATTCAGCGATTAACGGCGGATGTCGGTGCTGCTCTTGCTCTCATTGGAGTAGACGCACTGAGCCGGTATCCTGATCGAAACGTGACCTCGTGGGCTGCGTATGCGACCGTGGCGAATGTCCTTCTGAGCCTCGACGAGACGATTACCAGAGAGTAACTGTCATGTCAGATCATTCGACATCAGTTGTGGATCCGATTTGCCGCAGGGCTTTTCTGTCACGCAGCAGTGTCGGCATGGGGACTGTCGCACTGGCATCACTCCTAAAGGCAAGCCCTGAGACTCATGCCCATAGCACTCAGCCTCATAAGCAACTCCCCCATTACCCAGCGAAAGCGAAGAACCTGATCTTTCTGTTCATGGCGGGGGCGCCGTCGCAACTTGATCTGTTTGATTACAAGCCGAAACTCAACGAGTTTCACGGCAAAACAGCCGACCGCGAGTTATTGGGGGACGTTCGATTCTCACAATTGCGTCCACGCAATATGAACGAACCGTCCAGGCTGCTTGGGTCGCCCTACAAATTCCAACAGTATGGAGAGTCCGGCGCGTTTGTGTCAGAGCTCCTGCCTCATCTTTCAGGAGTGGTCGACGAGCTTTCCTTCCTGAAGGGAATGAAGTTCAACGAAGAGATCTTCGACCATCCCTTTGCTCAACTGATCCTCATGACCGGCGCACCGCTCGAAGGTCGGCCCAGTCTGGGCAGCTGGTTGAGCTACGGACTTGGCAGTGAATCTGACAACCTGCCTGCCTTTGTCGTGTTGATGTCGAATCTGCTACCGCGTGGAGGTTCCGGAATCCTGAGTTCCGGATTTCTACCGTCGGTCCACCAAGGGGTCCCGTTCAACTGTCAGGGGGACCCTGTGCTCTTTCTCGCGAACCCTCCGGGAATCTCAGCCGACGCGCGAAGGAGATCGGTCGAAACAATTAACGCCCTCAATGGACTCCGGTATGACCTGTCAGGTGACCCGGAGATCAATACTCGCATTGCCTCCTTCGAACTTGCCTATCGCATGCAGACATCGGCGCCGGAACTCGTCGATCTTGCTCAGGAGCCCAGCCACATACTTGAGCTGTATGGAGCCGAGCCGGGCGCGCAGTCCTTCGCAAACAATTGTCTGCTGGCGAGGCGGCTGGTCGAACGTGGCGTTCGGACTGTGCAACTCGTCGATCTCGACTGGGATCACCACGGTGACACGGAAAAACGTGACCTGATGCACGCGCTGCCCAATCAGTGTTTGTCAGTCGATCGGGCGATCGCAGGTTTGTTGCGGGATCTCAAGCAGCGGGGGCTTCTGGAGGAGACGCTCGTTGTCTGGGCTGCCGAGTTTGGCCGCACCCCGATTGATGAGGCTCGGAATCCCCAGGCGACGTTGCTTGGACGTGACCATCACCCGTTTGCAGGCACATTCTGGATAGCCGGAGCCGGTGTGAAGCCGGGCTTGACGATCGGAGGGACCGACGAGTTGGGATTCATGGCTGTCGAACGCCCTACCGAGGTGTTTGACCTGCAGGCGACCATCCTCCACCTGATGGGCTTCGACCACGAGCAGTTGACGTTCCGGACTCAAGGACGAGACTTCCGTCTGACGGAAGTCTACGGCAAAGTCATCCACGAACTTCTGGCGTGAAACCTCGACGACGGGACCATTCGGCTGCTACTACTGCTGCTCGCAGACTACTCGGAACCCGAAGTATTGGGCAGCACCAGATGTGGCGTTACTGCGGCGATGAGTACAGCGGCATCGGAATGCGTCTGCGCTCCAGCTTCCCCCCATCACAATGCGGTCAGCCCCCTCCGCAGGGCCTTGCGGATCGCCGGTCGGCGACTCATTGTAGTACTCACGGCCGAACCAGTCCGCACACGCTTCTGCAACATTGCCGTGCATATCATAAAGCCCGAAAGCATTTGGCTCGTACGATCCTACTTCCGTTGTACGACCGAGATACGGACCTCGTGGCGCTCCGCCGAATGGAAAACGGCCATTGATGTTGGCCTGTGTCGAAGTCATTGAATCGCCGTAATGAAATGGGGTTGTCGTCCCTGCACGGCAGGCATACTGCCATTCCGCTTCGGTCGGCAGGCGGTAACGACGACCGGCGTCTTTCTCAGCCGGAAGTTCCGACAGTTTGGCACAGAATGCCATCGCATCATCCCACGAGACGTTATCCACCGGAAAGTTGCTCGTATCCAGTCCCATGACCTTCTTCTGACCCGCGCCTGTCGATGAGAACCAGCTGGGATTTGTCCCCATGACCTTTTCATACTCAGCCTGAGTCACTTCGTACTGGCCCATGAGAAACGGCTTGGTAATTCTCACCTGATGCTGGGGCTTCTCATCCTCACGGGCTTCAAGATCATCATCAGCGGCTCCCATCATGAACTCTCCTGCCGGGATGTGAACGAGATTCATCCCGATAGAATTCGTGATTGTCTCGATCTCGGCAAAGCCGATCGATGTCTTGCCAACGTTCACCAAGGTCGGAGAGAGTGCCGAGAATCGGGAGACCTGGGCGGGGTCATCACTTCGAGCAACGGGGCCAGGGGATGCTGCCATCAAGCACAGAGCGAGAAGAATCGAAAACTGAGGTCGGCAGAGATATTGCATGGTCGAGACTGCCTTAGCTTCTTTCGAGGTATTCATTATGGATTGAGACATCGCCATAAAATGCAGGCAATACCATTTTGAAACTTATCTTGGAGGTGAAGACCGGTCTCCCAAACAATCGTGAGCGAAAAGTCAGGTGACGACATCGATAGACTGTCCAACCTGATGACAACCCGTGATCGTGCAATCAGGGCGAATTTGACTCTAGGCCGAAAGTCCTCTCGGCAACGAATCACTCAAGTAAGGACACCGCTCGATTGGGACGACTGCTAACCACTCTCTTGGGCCAGAAATCTGCAAACGCTGAAATCTTTTACGGACTGATATCAAACCCCTTCATGACGGAACAGACCTGATAAGCAGAGCGTTCAGCTGAGATCGATTCGCTTAGAGGCCGTCCTCAGCCACGCGACTTGACGGATCAGCGGGCTGCAGCTCACTTGAATTGAGAGCAAAATCTTCAGTGAAGTCAGCGTCACCGACCTGTACTTCCTTCTTCCAAGCTGCGTATTTCGCAGGTCCCTCGGGGCTCTCCCAGATTTCGACAAGCACGAGGTTGTTTCCTGTGGCCGCTCCCTCACCCGAGGGACTCTCGTAGTACCCATCGTCGATCTGACAAATGACGGTGTTTCCTGATTCTGGGTTGAGGAATGTCACGATCCCAGCCGGCGCTGGCTGGCCGTCGACATCGACCTTGCCCGATGTCGGAATCCGTGCTCTTCCCCCCTTATCGGAGGAACCGCCGCCACATCCTGCCAGAAGCAGGACCATACCAAGCGAGAGAGTTGCCAAAGTCGCTGTGAAAGTCGTCTGTCGAGAGAACATGTAGGTCATTCGAGTCATTTCTTTCAATAGAAGCGTCCAGAGGTTGCTAAGCAGTGTGTCAGATTTTACTTCCGCAAGTCAATTGACAGGTATGGTCTGTCAGGAAAAGAGTCCACGGCACCCCGAAAGAGTGCCGTGGACTGGAACTATCAACCATTAAGGCTGCCTGTCGTTCCTTAGAACTCGCCAAGAATCTTAGCGTCGGATTTTGCACCCATGAGTCGCTGTGTGCTGAGATCCGTGTTCTCGCCGATAAATCGCACGCTGCCATCAGCGAGGCAGACGTGTCCACCGCCATCGTGCCAGCTGCTGTAGCCTTCCATGATCATACTGTGGCCGTTGGCAGCACCACCACGCCCCTTGGCTTCTGCAAGAGTGTATTCAATCTGCGGCTTATTCATGCCGCACAGAATACCGGTGGTGTTAAAGATAATCGAGAGAGAATTGGAATTTGTGGTCCGTGGACGAACGGAAGAAGCCCATGTCCAGTAGGCACCTGTTCCGGGATACTGTGCTCCGTAGTTCGTCGCAAGTCCGACATACATGGTTTCACCAAGCATCACCGTGTTGGACGTCCCGTCGCGAACAGCGCTGACAGTATTCGATGAGTTGAGGTGGCTGATTCCGTTATTCCAGAGTGGGCGCCAGTTCGAGTTCACACCGAGGAACGGCAAAGTCTGCGCCGAGTTCGAGTTCCAGCAAGGCATCAGCGGATTGAAGCCATAAGGCTTGTTGTCGAGTGGAATTTGCGGAGGAATCGTACCATCAACGTCTGGCGCGCCAGTATCGGGATCAACCTTGAACTCGGGGCCGCCACCACCCATGCAGGCATTGTAGCAGTTGATATACTTGTCCGAATTGAAGTTGGGATTGGACGGGCAACGGTAGCCGACCGGGGATGCCATCAACTGAACAGCGTAGTTCTGGGTCATGGTATCCCAAGGAGCACCACTACCGGTGTGAGATGTCCAGCCAAAAAACGGCGCACTCATGTCAAACAGATTGTAGAGCCCGGTTTGCTCCACGTATGGCAGAATCCTCACCGTCCACGGGGCACGGTTGAAATCCGTACAACTGCCGCATCCGCCGGGCCGACAGGTGTTACCACCACCATACGTGCTGTCGAACGAATCGTTGATGGTCGCATCGAAAATGGCAGAGGACGGGAACATCAGGAACACGTCGTGGTAGTTGTGGAACGCCAAGCCCAACTGCTTCATGTTGTTCTTGCATTGCGTTCGACGGGCCGCTTCGCGAGCCTGCTGCACGGCAGGCAGCAGCAGCGCGATCAGGATGGCGATAATGGCAATCACCACCAACAGTTCGATCAGAGTAAAGCCACGCTTACTTCTCATCATTCGTAGTCTCCCATGATAAGAACAGTCACTAAAACGTTGGCCCGAAGAACACCTTCGAGACCATTGCTGCAATTGATTTTTGAGAAAAACGAGAGGGTGCATGTCATCAAGAAATTCGAGATCAGCACATATTTGAGTCTGCCGATGTGGACGTCAAAAGTCAAATGTTCGCTGTAACAGTTTTAACATTGCGAGAGTTTTTTCGGAAATTTTGACTGACCGGTAGGTCGTCCGTTGAACTGCGGTTTTGAAAAGCGAGTCTAACGAGAACCTCAAATCTCAATGTTTGCGGGCGAACTTCTGGACCCGCTTGCCGGACACTTCAGCTGCGTACAGGTTGCCATCCCGATCCACTTCCAGCATGTGTGGCGTGCTCATTTCGCCAGGGCCAGTTCCTTTGACTCCACCCCACTCGCGCACGACGTTCCCTGCATCATCGAGTTGCAGGATCTTGTTGGCTTTGCCGTCAGCGACAAACAGAACTCCGTCCGGGTCGAGCGCCAGTCCAAACGGAGCATAACCCGTCCAAGTCTCCAGCAGCACACCCTGCGGATTGAAGATCTGGATGCGGTTATTGTCCCGGTCCCCGATGATCACTCGGTTCTGACTGTCAATGACGACCGCGTGTGGCGCGTTGAATTGGCTGGGTCCCTCTCCGGGCTCACCCCATGTACACAAAAACTCTCCGTCGGCAGAGAGTTTGACTACACGGCTGTTGCCGTAACCGTCCGTCACGTAGAGTTCACCTTTCGGGCCGAAGTTGACATCCGTTGGCTTGTTAAACTGGTCGTTGCCGAGTCCCGGCTCGTCGATTTTTCCCAGTGTCATCAGGAGCTCGCCCTGGGGGTCGAATTTGAACACAAGATGATGGTCTGTGTCGGTGACCCAGACATTGTCATCCCGATCGATCCGCAACCCATGCCCGGAGCCGATCAGGTCGGTCCCCCACGAACAGACGTACTCCCCGGTGGGCTCGAAGCAAACCACCGGGTTTTCCGCCCGGTGAAGCATGTAGATCTGCCCTTTGCTGTTGACGGCGACTCCAGACACGCCGCCCAACACGATATGGCCCGGAACCTGAAGCAGGTCAATCACGGGATCAAAGTCGATCTTCTCGCCTGCATGTCCAGGTTGAGCAAACGAGAGTGCCGCTGTCAGAAAGAGTGCTGCGCTGACCATCACGCTTCGAGTTTGCATCACTAAGGCTCCGTGATCAGATAAAAAAGTGAGTTATGACAGCCACCTTCAATGAGGTAGGGCTTCTTCAGTTGTTCGCAGGGCCGACGGCAAACAACTGGGTGTTGCTCCGCAGAAAGATGTTGCCATCGCTGAAAGCAGGTGTTGCGTAAAAATCGCCGGGGAGTTCATTTTTGGACACGATTTTGAACTTCGGTCCCTCCTCGATGATCGTGCAGATGCCCTCCTTGCTGAGCATGTAGACTTTCCCGTCAGCGACGATCGGTGAGGCACGGTATTCCTTTCCTCCGAGTCGCTTTTCCCAGAGTTCCTTGCCGGATTCGGCCTCAAATGCACGACCAGTCCCGTCGTCTCGGGGAACATACACGATGCTGTTGTGGATCGTGGGGGTTGGGCAATCAGCCAGGTTGGTATAATCCCACAGGCGGTGAGTTTCTGTCACATCTCCCTTGCCTCCAGTTCTGACCGTGATACAGCTTTCTCCTCGCGTCGCACAGACAATCACCCCGTCTCCAACGGCGGGCGAGGCGTTCAGCCTGCCGTATTCACTTTTCACTTTGAGTCCGGCACTGATCCAGATTTGCTCACCGGTCAGCAAGTCGTACGCATTCACATGGTCGGCCCCGGCAACAACCAGCTGGTCTCCCTCTTCTGATTCCAAGACGACAGGAGAGGTGTAGGCATCGACTCCGTCTGCCACAGCCGGCAGGTCTCGGGCGGCAAACCAGACTTCGTCTCCGGTGTTTTTGTCGAAGGCGACGACATAGGAGGGGCCTTTGTGCATGCAGGAGACATAAATCAGATCGCCCCACAATCGTGGAGAAGATGCCATCCCGAACTTGATGTCGTAGGCGCCAAACTCCTCAGCCATGTCCCGCTGCCAGACCACCTCACCTGCCTTGTCGAGACAAACCAAATGACCCGTGCCAAAGAAGGCCCACACGTGGTTCTCATCTGCTGAGGGAGTGGGCGTTGCTCCGTTATGACGGTGTCGAAACAGGTTGGGAGGCCCATACCCGACAAGCACCCCCTGACCGACGTTCTTCTCCCAGACGATCTGCCCGTTCTTTCGGTCGACAGAAATGACCCACAACCCGTCATCCTCAGTTTGAGTGGTGACATAGACCCGATCGGAAGTGACCACCGGTGACGAGGCGCCTCGTCCGGGGAGGTCGAGTTTCCAGGCCAAGTTCTCGGTCTCGGACCACTTCGTGGGCAGATTCGTCTCATTCGAAACGCCGCGCCCCGAGGCCCCCTTGAAGCCGGGCCAATTATCAGCTGAGGCATTTGATGCAGCGAGGCAGGAAATCAGCAAACCAAAGAGTAGAGCATCGCGGCCAGCAATCATCTTGCTCCCTTGCAACGTCAAAGTGTGATTGAGAAGAACGTTCGAGTATCGGAAAATTTATTCTCAACGACCTCAATGCGCAAGTCAAGGACACCTGGCTACTGCTTTGGATATCTCTCCTTATTCATCAACCAATCGCTGACACAGATTCACTTGGAGTCGTTGGTCATGCAACGAAAAGCCAGTCTGATCGGTTTGACCAGACTGGCTCAGGTTTAGTGGATGCAACTCGGTCGAGATCAATCGCGACGCGATTTCCCTTTTCCTTTGCCGGCAGGGATTGAGACCGTTGTCGAGTCAACTCCATCGGCACCAGCAGTGTCGTCGTTCTCTGCGAGAAGCGAGGGCGTCAAGACGGTGCTATTTGGTGCGGGGCTGGATGTCGACTCGGAGCTTGAGGTTCCGAGAGTGCTGTTGTTATTCCTCAGAACGAGAGAATTACTGAACAGTTGCAGTGAGCGGAGTCTGCTGTTGTTCTGGCGGGGGCTGGTTTGGCCGTTGCCGAGGAGTGGGGTTTCGATAGCTGCTGGCGGACTCGTTACCGAGAGTTGGTAATCTTCCACCTCACCACTCGGGGCGAGGCCGAAGTACGAG
>JAGQQG010000146.1 GCA_020426325.1 Planctomycetaceae bacterium
CAATGCAATCGCCACTGCCACTCGCATGATGTGATCCTCCCTTCCTGAAGGATGAAACACCACACAACCAAAATAAGACCGCCCAAAAGTGAGACGCTACACTAGCGATGCTACAAGCTCTCGCACCGGAAGTTGACTCTCAGGCGTCCTTCAAGGTCGCCGGTGAAATCTTCGCGACAACTCAAGGAGGCGATGTCAAGAGGGGCGCGGGTGTACGCGTCTATTTGATTCCATTAGCTCGTGAATCGAAAGAGCTGGTTGCAAAGGCTTGGGGGCGATGGTTGGCTCTTGACGACAGCCTCGAACAGTTCAGAGCCGCCCTCAAACATAAATACCCGCAGCACGACAAGCTTAATACGCTGGAATACATTGAAAGTCCCAGTCGATTCCCCGAAGCACCAGCCCAAGCCGCTGCATATGGGGCAGAAGTAGATGACTATCTTGAAAAGCATCACAGGCCGCGACTACATGAGATCGAGGAGATCCGGACGCAGCTTTTGAGTTCAGCTCTTTCAACTACAGCCAACAGTGATGGTAGATATGAGTTTGACATAGAGAGTGGCGAATACGTGTTCCTGTCCGAGCAAAAGACATTTGCAAAGGAAAAGCTTGTGTGGTTCGAGCACGTCATAGTGCAAGGCAACGACGTTTCCTTAAGCCTTGATCAGGATTCAGCACTTTTGGGCCAGTCTATGGCTGCACTCTCTGCAAGTCTTGACTCCTTGGATGTTCAGTTCTATGAAATCCTTGAGATAATTCAGGCATTGGTTACTTCCGTAGATGATGGTGTAGTTTAACAAGCAAAGGCTGATGAGTCCGAGTCATTGGCAAGGGCACTTGCAGAGTACCCCGTCTTGGATGCAAGGTCGAATGTCGAGGATCCACCTGTCGCAGAAGACCCACAGGCTTCACGTCCTGAGGAGGAACCAGATCCCGTTGAAGAGCTGACTGACGAAGAAAAGCAAATGCAGGTGATCTTTCGCGATTGGGCCAAACAACGCGGTGCAGCATTGAAGAAGACGTCGAGGATGTCCAAGTCCGCTGCTGCGTCATACATGCGGAGGAGAGATCAGGGTCTGGTCAAAACGCTGACAAAGAAGTACGACATTAGCCATGAGGAACTCGATCGAATCGAAGCTTATGGTGCCGCTCGTGATTGGTGGGAACGCGAGTAATCTGTCCCATTTCAGCCTACAGTGTTGAACACGACCCGTGATCTGAGATCAGCATCGTAAGTCCGGTGCTCGTCAGCGAGAGTCATTCACTCTGCTGAATCGTTCGGAACGTTTGTGCTTGGCTGGCTCACAGGTGACCTGCGTAACGAATGGTCTTTTTCGCCATTGCCGTGTTGGCACTGACCATCTCTTTTATGACGGACGAAGCCTCTTCCTTTGTGATCTGTCGTGAGTTCATCATTGCAAGTCGGACAAACGTTACTGTTGTTTTCTGATTCTGTCGTTTTCATTTAGGCCTGTCCTATTGTTTGTCATCGAGCGCAGGAAGTGCATGGCGATTTGGGCCAACTACTTGGGCCTCCTTGATTACCAGAGCCCTTGCATTGTATGCATTGCCCAGTGCCTCTGCACGTTCCACATGTGATGCCAGAGGTCGTACCAGTTCCCTTGCACGTGCTACATTTCCCGGACGCTTGGTTAGACACGCGACTCTCCTGTACGGTCGAACTCCGAAATATTGAAGTTGTACAGATAGGTTACTCTGACATCTGGCAAAGTTCCATGAAGTGCAATCCGGCGGGTGCCTGTAGTCGTCGAACGGGATGCTACAGGAATGCGTCCGTCTTCAAGATGGTGGGCACAGCCCCCCCCTATAGGACCGGGGAGCGACCGCTCACCTCTCCAGAATTGCCGTCACTGCCTGACCACCCGCGGCGCAGATTGAGATGAGGCCTCGACCGTTGCCTGATTCGCTCAGCGTCTTTGCCAGCGTCGCGACGATGCGGGTGCCGGTGGCGGCGAAGGGGTGGCCAGTCGCGATGGAACTGCCCTTCACGTTGAGCTTGTCGCGGTCGATGCTGCCGAGCGGGGTGTCGCGGCCCAGTTTGTCGTGGCAGAATTCGGGTGATTCGAGAGCCTTGAGGGTGCAGAGGACGACGGCGGCGAAGGCTTCGTGGATTTCGTAGTAGTCGAAGTCCTGCAGTGACAGGCCCCGTTTGTCGAGCATGCGGGGGAGCGAGCCGCGTCCGGCTACTCAACAAGCTGCTGCGGGATCTCTGGACGATCGAGAACAGCGAGCACTCCATTCTGGATGTCGTTTTTACAGAGGAGGCCAGTCGCATCGGGACAGGATCGGCACCGGAAATCGCCGCCGCCCTCCGCCGACTTTCCCTCAACATTCTCCAGCAGGACACTTCCCTCAAAGAGAACATCCGCGGCAAACGACTCCGAGCCGGCTGGGACGAAGCCATCCTCGACGGCATCTACCAAGCATTTCAAGCCGCCTGAACATGCGTTTGCCGTGTGCATTCACCACAGGGTATTAAGCCGTCTTGAACAAGATGTGGACGAAGTTCCGTCACCCATCTGGGACCGTTCATAACCAGCGGTCGTGGTGCATACTTCCGTCCCACTCTGCCATGTTGTGATCAGCAGCGAACTATGTCAACTGCCGGATACCACCAACTGCCAAACTGTGCAATGCTACGCGTCCTCAGGTGGAGGGTAGGACGATGCCACGACGTTAGCCGGGTCGCCATGTTGTGGGGGCCAGTCTGAACACGCTCACCCGTTTATGGTGTGAGAGCATGCGACACGCATCTCATCACAAGTGCATGAGACTTCATTGGTTTGAGATGAACCGTTTGAGACAAGATGATCGAGCGGACTGCGATCGCACAAGTGTTCTTCTAGCACCATTGCCGACCGTCACAACGGAGGCGGTTTGGCTGATCAACTCTGCAATCCTGTGCAGTACAGGATTGGATTGGCTACGTTCACTTTCCTTCCTACCTGTCACTGCTATTGGCTAAGGAGTCGATGGTTCGGGACCGCTGAATACTGAACCCAGGAATTGGTCGGTCTTCGTCCCCTCGACAGCGTCCGTGACGATGCCGTCATCCACCAGGAAGACTGCCGGGTTGATTACATACGGTTTTCCGTGTGGCCAATTGAGCAAGGCTTCGTCGTTCAGATCGAAGGTAACCAGGTCAAATTGAAACCGCCATCGGTCATCATCGCCGCCAAAGACAAAAAAGGCCGTTCGTTCGTTTGGACGATGAGCTTCCGGATCGGCGAAGTATCGTGAAACTAAGTTCCGGCAGTGAACACAATTCTGATCTGCAATCAGGATCATCCACTTGCCATCGCTGAGTTCTGACAGCCGCGGGTCGATTTGTCCGGTCAGGGGCCAAGACTTACCGACCAGCAAGTCTGCGATCAGTAATCGCGACCTCTCCTGACTCAAGAGGACTTCGTAGTGCCAAACCGCCACCGTTGCAATCAGACCTCCCACCACGGCAATGATGATCATTTGTCGAATCAATGTCAGTGAACTCATCCGCAAGTGACTTGGTCGCAGAAACCCACTCAACAGAAGAACGCCCATGTCGATGACCAACATCGTCTCGGGGGCCATTTGCTCACCAAAACAATTGCAGGACTGATTTGTCGCCATGGCGTAAACCGTCGCTGCTGCAAAGATCGCGAAGGTCGCCAGCGTCAACAGCCAGGACAGGACGCGATTACCGACGATCAGATAGGTCGCTGCTGCACCTTCGAAAGCCGTCACGGCAACAAGACGCGGCATCGCGCCAAGCAAGCCACCGCCGGTCAGAATCTGTGCCATGTTGAAGATCTTGACGCCAACAGCTGCCATCAACAAAGCGGCTACTGCGAAACGAAATTGCTCCCAGCCAATCGCCCTGTCGCCCAGCTTCGTCGATTCGGGATCAATGCTCAATGGATCACTTTCGCAGAGAGGTCTTGTGAGTCGCAGGTGAATGCGGTGGAGCGTTTCAACGAGGTTCTGTGCTGAATGTTGAGCAACGTGAATCTCGCGCCCAAACACACGATCAACACATGACACCCCGCCCTACGTCACTATATCCCAAAACGGTCAGGCAGGTACCAGTGACTGTGCGACGGGTCGCCAGGCCGGACTGATGACGAGAGGGAAATCGTCAGTGGGCTGGTGACACGATCAGTGGTCAGGTCGGCTCACCTGTTTGGATGGGAAGGCAAGTGACCAAGGGATGATGAATTCTCTGAGAAGCCGTTTCGGTTTGATCCGCGAATGCAGAAATCGTAGATACCTACGGAAGTTTTTGAGAGACTCATTCGAGCTCAGCAAGGTACCAGTTACATACCCCCGTAGACCAAGACTCGAACAATGAGTACTTCGGCAAACATCAGCCCGAAAAACCACTTCGTAGCCTGTTCCCTGTCACCAGTCAAATTCCAAATTAATGCTGCGATGAGACCATTGATCACAAGGAGCGGGATCAACAGCATGAGAAAGAATTGCCCTTCGCCACTACTCTCTCGGGCAGGCTTCCTTGCGGAAGTCTGCGGTGGCGGAGCGTCAAGCCCCACTGTTGCCACAACTTCGGCCTCACAATGCGGACAGACCTTTTCAGCATTGCCGATTGCTTGACGACAATGAGGGCACGGTCGCATGTGTCACCTCGGGCCGATTTGATCGACTCCCACCCAAGGCCGCAGAGCTTCCGGCACTACCACGCTGCCATCGGCCTGCTGATTGTTTTCGAGGAGGGCGATCATCGCTCGGGTGACGGCGACGGCGGTGCCGTTGAGGGTGTGGACGAACTCGGTTCCCTTCTTGTCCTTGGACTTGCAGCGGATGCCGAGGCGGCGGGCCTGATAATCGGCGCAGTTTGAGGCGGAGGTGACTTCGCCGTACTCGCCCGCTTCGCCACGACCGGGCATCCAGGCTTCGAGGTCGAACTTCCGGTAAGCGGGTCCGCCGAGGTCGCCCGTGGGCGTATCGATGACGCGGTAGGGGATACCGAGGCCCTGGAAGATTTCTTCCTCGATGCTCACGATCTCCTGGTGCACCGCATCTGACGCAGCCGTGTCGGGAGCGGTGAAGGCGAACATCTCGACTTTGGTGAACTGATGCACGCGGTAGATGCCACGGGTCGCTTTACCGTGGGCACCTGCTTCGGTGCGGAAGCAGTGTGACAGCCCCGCGAATTTGAGCGGCAGCGACTCGACATCGACAATCTCATCCTTCATCGACCCGCCCAGCGTGATCTCGGCAGTCGCGACGAGTGAGAGGTCGCTGTTTTCGATGGAGTAAATCTGTGCTTCGGGTCCACGCGGATTGAAGCCGATCCCCTCGAGTACCTCGTCCCGCGCCAAGTCGGGGGTGGTGAACAGCGTGAAGCCTTTGCTCAGCACCTTCTGCACTGCGTACTGAATGAGGGCCAGTTCCAGCAGGACGGCTTCATTCTTGAGGAAGTAGAACCCATGCCCTGCAACTTTCGACCCCGCTTCGAGGTCGAGCAGATCGAGCGACTGCATGAGTTCGACATGGTCTTTGGGCTTAAAGTCGAACGCCGGTTTCTCGCCGACTTCCCGCAACGTGACGAACTCCGCCTCTGCACCGATCGGAGCGTCCGGATGCGTGAGGTTGGGGACGCGTGACTGTTCGACTTTGAGATCGGCTTCGACCTGCTTGAGGGCCGCCTCGTTCTCCGCGACCTGACCCTTGAGTTCCTTGCCTCGCTCGATGAGAGCAGGCCGTTCCTCACTCGTCGCTTTCGGAATCTTGCCGGCCGTCTCCTTCGCCTCGTGACGCAGCTTGTCACCAGCCGAGATCAACTCACTCCGCTGATCCCGCAGCTTCACGATGGCCGCGATGTCGCATTCGACACCCCGATTCTTACAGTTGGCCTCAATGGCGACAGCGTTGTCACATATGTACTGGAGATCGAGCATGGTTTATTGGGTTCGAATTGAACCGCAGAGGACGCGGAGTTCGCAGAGGGTTGCATTCCAATCGTCTTCTCTGCGAACTCTGCGTCCTCTGCGGTATATCAGTTTTCATATTGGGATTCACGCGATCCACGACGTTCTTGACGGATCGTGATGAGAGGACGCAAAGTCAGGAATGTTGAGATGTGCTCAGTGAGTTTCAATTCCAATGTTTCGACTCCATCCACCACCGAATACACGATGTCGCGTAATGCGAGTGCTGAGAAAGTGAATTTGAAATCCGCGTGTTGAATGTCGACAGTCACATCATTGCAGGAAGGGTGTATGGTACATCGAACGATTGCCCCTTCTGACTGGCTGACAAACTCGGCACGAGTATAAGGCCACGGGACATCAGGATATGCGAGGACTGGTTCCGATTCAAAGAACGAGACGAGTTGCCATTCCTCTGCGGTAATTATTGACTCAATGCGGCCCACAGGTGGGCGCTGGCGAGGGTGCCGTGGTGGAAATCTTCGAGGTGGAAATGTTCGTTGGGGCCGTGGAGGTTGTCGGTATTGCGGCCCCAGCCGAGGAGTAGTGTATCGACTCCGAGAATCTGCTTGAAGGAGCCGACGACCGGGATGCTGCCCCCTTCTCGAATCATGACCGGGGTCTGTCCGAAGCCGGCTTCGACGGCTTTACGGGCAGCGGCCATATAAGGACTGGATGTGTCGCACAAGACGGCCGGGGCGCCATGATAGGTCTTGAACTCGAAACGGACACCGGGAGGACACTGCTCGCGGAGGAAATGTTCGAGCGCCTGTGTGAGCTGGTGTGCATCCTGTCCGGGAACGAGTCGGCACGTGATCTTGGCGGTGGCTTTGGCGGGGATGATCGTCTTGGGCCCTTCTCCCTGATAGCCGCCGAAGAAGCCGTTGATGTCGCAGGTTGGCCGGGCCCAGCGTCGTTCGAGCGTCGTGTAACCTGCTTCTCCTGCGACGGCGTCGATGCCGAGTGATTTGCAGTAGGCCTGCTCGTCGAAGGGCAAGTCGGCGAAGGCCCGTCGTTCTTCGTCAGTCAACGGGATGACGTCGTCATAGAAGCCGGGGATCTGGATGCGGCCGTCGTCGTCGTGCAGCGTGCCCAGCATTTTGGCAAGAGCGTTGACAGGATTGGTGATGGCTCCACCGAAGACGCCGCTGTGCAGATCCTGATGCGGTCCGTGCAGGATCACCTCACAGGCAAGGATGCCCCGTAGACCGTAGGTGATAGCGGGGATGCCGTTGCCATACTGGGCCGTGTCGCTGATTACTGCGATGTCGCACGCAAGTCGGTACTTGTGCGATTCGAGGAACTTCTCCAGGTTGTTCGAGCCGACCTCTTCTTCACCTTCAATGACGAATTTAACGTTGATCGGCAGCTTGCCCGTTGCGTCGAGCCAGGCAGCGACGGACTTGATGTGCGTAAACACCTGCCCTTTGTCATCGGTCGCACCACGGGCAAAGAGGCAGCCGTCACGGATCGTGGGCTCAAATGGAGGAGTCGTCCATTCATTGAGCGGATCAGGAGGCTGAACGTCGTAGTGACCGTAGACGAGAGCCGTCGGGGCTCCCTTGGCTTTGGTCCATTCGGCAGACACGATGGGGAGGCCGTCGGTCTCGACCGTCTCGGTCTCGAAACCGCATGCTGCGAGTTGTTTGTGAACCCAATTCGCGGCTTCACGGCAGTCATCGTGATGGGCCGAAACGGCGCTCACGCTGGGGATGCGCAGCAGTTCCTGAAGTTCCGACACCCGTTGATCGCGAGTCTGCTCGAGTTTCTGTTGAACGTCGTTGATAGGCGAAGCGTGCTGCATGTGGCATCCTTCAAGGGGCGATGCGTGTTGGCTCAGAGTAGCGAATGCGACTTCATCAAGCGACGGCAGCGGGAGCTTACACTTCAGGTGTTTATTTCATGCAGGTTTCAGCCGAATGTGCAACTTCGTGCATCTTCTCCGTGGAAAGGGTATCAGCATGTCTTTCACTTAAACTTGCGAACTGAACTCACTTGAGGTCTCTCAATACTCGTTCGTTAGATTTGTCAAGAAGTGGATTCTCAACTCTTGGAATGATGGTTTTCTGGTCAGAGGCAGCTTGTCATGGATCGTTCGGAACACTACAACCTCATGCGCGCATCGAACGAGCAGAGCGTTCGGGTTCCGTGTGTGCCGAACCAAGCTACCAAGGTTGTGTAGCCTGCCGCATTTCTGTTTGTACGCGTTTGCCATTCCTGTTGTGCCCAAGATTACCATTAAACGTGGATTAGACCTGCCCATCGCAGGTGCTCCGGAACAGCGGATCGATCCGGCTCCTGTCGTGAAGCGTGTCGGAATTGTGGCTGCCGACTATGTGGGCATGAAGCCGACGATGGCTGTCAGCGAAGGGGAATCGGTCAAGCTCGGGCAGGTTCTCTTCTCCGACAAAAAAACTGAAGGCGTGCACTACACCTCACCCGGCTGCGGCACGGTGGTCGAAATCAACCGGGGTGCCAAGCGACATTTTCAGTCGGTGGTGGTCGAGCTGAATGGCAGTGACGAGGTGTCGTTCGCGAGCTTTTCGACAGATCAGCTATCGACATTGTCGCGGGATCAGGTGGTTGAGAATCTCACTCAATCCGGCTTGTGGACGGCCCTGCGTCGTCGGCCGTTCAGCAAGATTCCCTCACCCTCGGCCAAGCCGCATGCTCTGTTTGTTCAGGCGATTGATACGAATCCGCTGGCTCCCAATCCCAAGGTAGTGATCGGCGAGAAGTCCCCCTACTTTGAGCACGGTCTGCACGTGCTCCGTCATTTAACTGATGGAGCCGTTTACCTGTGTACATCTCCCGGTGCGGATATTCCCGGGAAATCGCTGGGCTTCATCAACCATTACGAGTTCGAAGGTCCTCATCCGGCTGGCCTGCCGGGGACGCACATTCACTACATTGATCCCGTCAGCGACCGTCGAAGTGTCTGGTACATTGGCTACCAGGATGTGCTGGCGATTGGCGAGTTGTTTGTCACGGGCAAGCTGCCTGTCGACCGGGTTGTGTCGCTGGCAGGGCCTCAGGTCAATGAGCCGCGTTTGTTGAGGACTCGTCTTGGGGCTTGCGTCAGCGATCTTACGGCCGGTCAACTCAAGGCAGGCGACAATCGCGTGATTTCCGGGTCAGTGTTTTCCGGGCGAATTGCAAGCGGCCCGCGAGATTATCTCGGTCGATACGACGTACAGATATCTGTCATTCGGGAAGGGCGTGATCGGGAGTTGTTGGGATGGCACATGCCGGGTTTCAACAAGTTTTCGGTCAAGCCGGTGTATGCCTCTGGTTTTGCAGCTGATTCTCGTCGATTCAATTTCACGACGAATACGAACGGCAGTCATCGGGCGATGGTGCCAATCGGCATGTATGAACAGGTGATGCCGCTCGACATTCTGCCAACGTTTCTGCTTCGGGCCTTGCTTTCGGGAGATACCGATCAGGCTCAGGCATTGGGGGCACTCGAACTCGACGAAGACGACATCGCGTTGTGCACGTTTGTCGATCCCGGCAAGTCGGACTTCGGCCCACTCCTTCGGGCAATCTTGAACACCATTGAGAGGGAAGGGTGATCGGCGATCAATCGGGCGGGCCTAGCCATGTCGGCGGCTCGTGTTTGCTACTCGCTGTTTGCTGACAATGAAGCCATTGCGAAAATTTCTCGACTCGCTCGAACCGACCTTCAAGGACGGGAAGCTCAAACCGCTTTACCCGTTGTATGAAGCTGCGGATACGTTCCTCTACACGCCGGCAAGCGTGACTGCAGGGCCGTCGCATGTACGAGATGCGATGGATCTCAAGCGGATGATGATCATGGTTGTCATCGCGCTGGGGCCATGCATTTTGATGGCCATGTACAATACCGGCTTGCAGGCAAATCTGGCCCTGCAGGAGATGTCCGAGGCTGGACGTCAGGCATCGACTCTGGGTTGGCGTGAGGATGTGTTGCAATGGTGCAACGTGGGGTACGACCCCAATTCATTCTTCGGGAACATCCTGCACGGGGCGATGTACTTCATTCCTGTCTATCTTGTGACACAGATTGCGGGCGGTACGTGCGAGTTGCTGTTTGCGTCCATTCGCAAGCATGAGATCAATGAAGGCTTTCTCGTCACGGGGATGCTCTTTCCCTTGACTCTGCCTCCGACGATTCCCCTGTGGCAGGTCGCTGTCGGAATCATCTTTGGGGTGGTGCTGGGCAAGGAAGTGTTCGGCGGAACCGGAAAGAACTTCCTCAATCCGGCGCTCACGGCCCGGGCATTCCTGTACTTCGCCTATCCAGCCGCCATGTCAGGCGACACAGTCTGGGTGGCTGTCGACGGGCTGACTGCTGCGACGCCGCTGGGGGCCATGGCGACCGCACCGATCACCCTCGCTGAAGGAGCCGCTGCGGTTCCTCTGGCTGTCAACATGCAGGCCGTCACCGACGGGTTGCACATCACGTGGACTCAGGCATTTCTGGGGACAATTCCCGGATCGATGGGGGAGACGTCCACTCTCTGCTGCCTCATCGGTGCGTTGATACTCGTTGCGACCGGAGTTGGGTCCTGGCGGATCATGGTGTCGGTGCTGTTAGGCGGGTTCTTCTCGGCTCTGTTCTTCTGGATGCTGCGTGATCACAGCGATAACTCGATGTTTCACATGAGTCCCTGGTGGCATCTGGTTGTCGGCGGTTTCGCATTCGGCCTGGTGTTTATGGCGACTGACCCGGTTTCGGCAGCGATGACGAACACGGGGAAATGGATCTATGGTGCGCTCATCGGTGTGGTGACAATGATGGTCCGTGTGATCAATCCGGGATATGCCGAAGGGATCATGCTGGCGATTCTGTTAGGAAATGTGTTCGCTCCACTGATCGATTACTTTGTGGTGCAGGCAAACATCAAGAGGAGACAGGCACGCAGTGTCGGCTGAGATTGACACAACTGATACGTCCGCACCCGAGGGTGGGACAAACGGCCCCGAGGCGGCCGGAGGTGGGTTCAAGCCCAACACGGTTAGCGGCACGCTGATCGTTGCGGTCGGCTTGTGCCTGATCTGCTCGTTGCTTGTTTCAAGCGGTGCCGTGTTGTTGCGCCCCCAGATTGAAGCCAACAAGCGATTGAACATGCAGCGGAACGTGCTGGTAGCAGCCGGACTGTTTGATGAGGCAGTCGACAAGGATGCACAAATCCCCGCCATGTTCGAGAACGTGGAGACCGTGCTGGTCAATTTGCCTGGCAGGACCGGCGATGGGGCGCTGAATGTCGACGATGAGAACGCGGGTGAACTGAACCACGATCTCAATCTGGCGACTTATGATCCACGTAAGGCTGCAAAGGATCCAAAGGAGAGTGTGGCAATCCCGGCAAACCTTGACGAAGCCGGGATCAAACGTCGCGAAAAAGTCACGACGGCTTATGTGGTGAAGAGCGAAGACGGTTCGATCACCCAGATTGTCCTGCCGATTTACGGCAAAGGACTATGGTCGACGCTCTACGGTTTTCTCGCTCTCAAAGCCGACGATCCGAAAGACATGCCGGTGACGGGCATTACGTTCTATGAACACGCGGAAACCCCCGGACTGGGAGGCGAGGTCGACAATCCCAAGTGGAAGGCGCAGTGGCCTGGAAAGGAACTTCTTAACTCCGCCGGGAAGCCGGTCCTTGAAGTGACTAAACCTGGACAGGCCAATGCTGAGAACGAAGTCGACGGCATGTCCGGTGCCACAATTACATCTAACGGGGTTGAAGGACTCATCAACTATTGGCTCGGCTCCGATGGCTTCGGCCCCTTCCTGGAGCATTATCGCAAGGGCGACCTCGAACTCACTGCTCAGTAAAAGGGGACTCGGTTTTCAGTCATTTAATGAACGGCTCGCAACGATCACTGAACACTGATGACTTGCAACTGAAACTCAACGACCATGGCTGAACCGAAAACAAAAGAAGTCCTGTTCGATCCGGTGTTTAAGAACAACCCGATCGCATTGCAGGTACTGGGAATTTGCTCAGCGCTGGCGGTGACGACTCGGCTGGATAAAGCCATCGTCATGTCGATCGCAGTCACGCTGGTCGTTGCCTTTTCTAATGCGGCGGTCGCTGCACTCCGCCATTACATTCCGACCAGCATCCGCATCATCGTGCAGATGACCGTCATCTCGTCGCTGGTCATTTTGGTCGATCTGCTTCTGCAGGCATTCATTCCACACATTGCCAAAGAACTGTCCGTGTTCGTCGGGCTGATCATCACTAACTGCATCGTGATGGGACGAGCCGAGGGGTTTGCCATGAAGAACGGCCCGCTCGTCAGTTTTATCGACGGAATTGGCAACGGTCTGGGTTACTCGGTGATTCTGCTCGTCGTTGGCTTCCTCAGAGAGTTGTTCGGTTCCGGGACTCTGCTGGGGCATACCGTCCTGCCACTCGTGAGTGATGGCGGATGGTACGTCCGCAACGGCCTGATGCTCACACCACCCAGTGCGTTCTTCATCATTGGTTTGTTCATCTGGACGCTCCGAACGCTGAAGCCGGAACAAGTGGAAACAGAATAGCCAGTTCTCAGTCACAAGGATCTGGCGGCAAGCACCGACCGAAGATTGAAAACGGATCACCGACGACTCCCATGCTTGAACATCATCTTTCGTTGTTCTTCACCTCACTGTTTGAGGAGAACCTTGCGCTCTCGTTCTTTCTGGGGATGTGCACGTTTCTGGCTGTCTCGAAGAACGTGAAGACAGCCCTGGGGCTGGGGATCGCGGTCGTCGTCATCCAGACGATCACGGTTCCGGTGAACTGCCTGATCTATCAGTACTTGCTCAAGGAGAATGCGCTCAACTGGACAGGTGTCGCCAGTTTGCAGGGGACCGATCTGCGGTTCCTGGGACTGATCAGCTACATCGGTACCATCGCAGCCATGGTGCAGATTCTGGAGATGGCACTCGACCGGTTCTACCCGCCCTTGTACAACGCGCTGGGCATCTTTCTCCCGTTGATTACCGTCAACTGTGCGATCCTCGGCGGCACGCTGTTCATGGTCGAGCGGGATTACTCTCCACTCGAAGCGCTGAACTTTGGCTTCTCCGGCGGTCTCGGTTGGGCCATGGCGATCTGTGCCCTGGCTGGAGTTCGCGAGAAGTTGAAATACAGCGACATCCCTGCCGGCCTGAAAGGGCTGGGAATCACATTTATCACTGTGGGCCTGATGGCTATGGCGTTCATGGCCTTTGCCGGAATCGATATCTAGCGATCAGCCATCAACAATCAGTCGTCGGGAGTAACCTCATACTTCGATCAGACACTGAACGCTGACAGCTGAAAGCCAACAGCTATTCACTATGGAAATCATTCTCGGAGTTTCGTTCTTCACCGCCATCGTGCTGACGCTGGTCGTGGTGATTCTGATTGCCAAACGCTTTCTCGTGGCGAGCGGCAATGTATCGATCCTGATCAATGATCAGAAGCGGCTCAGTATCCCGGCCGGTGGCAAACTGCTGGGCGCTCTGGCCGATAATGGCATCTTCGTCTCCTCTGCCTGTGGCGGCGGTGGTACCTGTGCACAATGCAAAGTCTGGGTGCACGAAGGGGGCGGAGACATCCTGCCGACCGAACGGAACCACATCAACAAGAAGCAGGCTCGCGAAGGGTTACGACTGTCGTGTCAGGTCGCGGTCAAACAGGACATGAAGATCGAAGTCCCGCCTGAGGTCTTCGAGACCAAGAAGTGGTTGTGTACCGTCCGCTCGAATCGAAACGTGGCCACTTTCATCAAGGAACTGGTCCTCGAACTTCCCCCGGGAGAAGCCGTCGGCTTCAAACCGGGCGGCTTCATTCAGATCGAAGTCCCTTCCCACACGGTCGAATACAAGAACTTCGACGTGCAGAAGAAGTACCACGAGGATTGGGACAAGTACAACATCTGGCGGTTCAAGTCGACTGTGACCGAACCGGTCTTCCGCGCCTATTCCATGGCCAACTATCCGGGCGAACATGGCATCATCATGTTAAACGTCCGTATCGCAACGCCTCCCCCGCGAGCACCGGAAGGGACCCCGCCGGGAAAGGTGTCATCTTACATCTTCAACCTCAAGCCGGGGGATAAGTGCACCATCTCCGGCCCGTACGGCGAGTTTTTCATCAAGGAAACCCAGAACGAGATGATTTATATCGGCGGTGGTGCTGGCATGGCGCCGCTGCGGTCACACATCTTCGAGTTGCTGAAAGAGCGTCATTCCGACCGCAAGATCTCCTACTGGTACGGTGGTCGCTCCATGCGGGAGCTGTTTTACGTCGATGAGTTTCGGGAGTTGGAAGAGAAGAACCCCAACTTCAAGTTCAACATCGCCCTCTCCGAGCCGATGCCTGAGGACAACTGGACCGGCTACACAGGGTTCATCCATCAGGTGCTGCTCGAGAAATACCTCAAGGACCATCCGGCTCCCGAGGATATCGAATA
>JAGQQG010000147.1 GCA_020426325.1 Planctomycetaceae bacterium
GTGATGGGAAGCCCGTTCGCGATCGGCATTCCCGGACGTGATTTCTTCGTGGCCGTCAATCTGCAATCGGACGAAATGGTGGCCCACGTGCGTCAACGGGTCCGCAACGATCAAACAGAAATGGATCATCCGCTCAGCGATCAGTTACTGCTCGTCAGCCCCGACGGGGTCAGCGAGTACGCTGGTTGAGGGCAGGGTGGAAGGTTAAAGGTCGAAGGTCTATGGTTTCCATGGTTTACCGGAGAACTGTCCGTCGACTCGGCACCCAACTTTCGACATCCTTCCCATCTCATGATCGGTTCACTCACACTTCTCGGCACGGGCACCAGCATGGGTGTGCCGATGATTGGTTGTGATTGTGAGGTCTGTCTGTCGACCAATCCGCGAAACAACCGGACCCGCACGGGAGTGCTCGTCGAAGCTCCGCAGGGGAACTTTCTGATCGACACCCCACCTGAGTTGAGAATCCAGCTAATCCGTGAGCATGTCCACATGATCGATGCGGTCGTGTTCACGCACGCACATGCTGACCACATTCTCGGACTCGATGACCTGCGGATCTTCGGTTACAAACGGAAGGCTGCGGTCCCCTTGTATTGTGAGGCAGACGTCGAGGAAACGCTGCGATCGGTGTTCTCCTACGCCTTCATCCCTCCGGAACAGCGAAAGAATCAGCACTCCGCCCCGCAGTTGTCCTTCCGTCGGATCGGTCCGGAACCGTTCACGCTGCTGGGGCTACCGATCCGACCATTCCGGATTTCACATGGAGGGACACCGGTTCTCGCCTTCCGACTCGGGAATGTGGCTTTCTGCACCGACTGTAAAGTCATCCCTGAGGAGAGTTGGCCGTTGCTGGAGGGACTGGATACGCTGATTCTCGACTGTCTGTGGGACGAGCCGCAGCACCCGACCCATCTCACCGTCGACGAGGCGTTGGCTGTCGTCGACCGGGTCAAACCGAGGCAAACCTACTTCACGCACGTTTCGCACAAACTCGAGTACGAAGCGACAAATGCCCAACTGCCTGACGGCGTCGAACTGGCTTACGATGGCCAGAAGATCCTGTTTGAGTTCGAGGGATAAACCACACGGAGGGGAGGCGATGGTGCGATGAGCGGCAACGACGAACGAGCGATGCGGTTATTTGCTCGCCTGGCCGCGGTGGCGGCTCTCAAGCAACAGCCCATCGGACGGGACCGCTTCTTGGTGCTCACAGGGATTGCCGCCACGCGAGCCGGTTGGCCGGACGTCGCAACACGTTGTCATGAGATCATCACGTCCGAGACGCCCAAGCACATCGTCTGTCACTATGCGTCGTTCGCAGACGCGCTCCGTGATGAAGACTTTCAAACCTTCACAAAACAAGTCGAGCGGTTCTGCTCTCCCGAACGTGCTGAGCTGCTGCTTCAAGAGATGCAGCTGCAACTCCCCTCGCCCGGTGACAACAGCTCTGCTGGAGACGTCGCTCTGGACTTGCTCAAGCCCATCACATCCGCATGATCCACTGCGTCTCTCTCAGTGAGGGCGTGCGATCGTCGGTTGATCGTTCCCGCCGGGCAGATTGAACTCCCCCTGATAGTTGGGGACGACCAACTCTGCGGCCTCTTTGGCCACCATCTGGTAACCGAAGCCAAAGACCAGCATCATGCCCGCGAGCAGTGTCGCGGCAATGAGTGCCGTTTTGGCGTTGATGGGGATGCCTGCCATGTTCCAGCCGGGCAGGATGTAACTCTGGTCGTCCATCTCGGCATCGATGGAGGAAAACGTGTCCCATTCTCCGTCGCGGTGCTGGGCCTCTGCAGTTGCATCGTCGTCCCATGAATCAACAGCAGCAACCTCCTCCGCATGCTTCTGTTGCTCCCGCACCTGAGACCGTCTGCGACCACGAGCCGGTTTTCTGGATGACCGTGATTCTCTCACTGGAACTTCAGGCTTGACGGCAATCTCATCCGGAGCGTGCGGTTCCGGTTCGCTGGCGACTTCGCGAATGTGCGGCTCAATGACGGGCTCGTGGCGGACTGCCAGGGGGACACTCTTCATCTCAGGCTGAGATGTGGCGACCGGTCGCACAACGGCATCGATGCCCTGCAGCCGGGCGACGATCTCCGGATGCGTGTACTTCCAGTCTTCGTCTGCGTGATCGATCAGCCATTGACTCAGTTTCTCAGCGACGCCCGCTGCCGTCTGGAAACGATCTTCTGGTTGTTTCTGCATCATCTTGGCGAGAATCTCAGCCAGTGAGTCGGGCACACCTTCACGAAGTCGCTGAACCGGAGGTGGAGCTTTCGTTTGATGGGCGAGCAACCGTTGGACGAGTGTCCCATCCGTAAACGGCGGCTGACCGGTGAGAGCAAAGTACAGCGTGCATCCCAAACTGTAGATGTCGGCCCGCTCATCGACCGCATGACTGTCGACCGCCTGCTCCGGTGCCAGATAATCGGCAGTGCCCAGCACCTTCTCATCATGCTTGATCGTCAGGGACTCTTCATCGGTAACTTTGAAGAATCTCGCCAGTCCCAGATCGGAAAGTTTGACCACGCCTTTCTTGTTGATCAGCAGATTGGCCGGCTTGATGTCTCGGTGCACCAGTCCGTTCTCGTGGGCATGCGCCAGACCTTCGGCCCCCTGACGGATGTACTCGACCGCTTCAACAATTGGGAACTCGCCTTCTTCGGCGAGTCGTTTCTCGAGGCTCTTCCCGACGATGTATTCCATCACCAGGAAATGAATTTCGGTCCCGGCTTCATCCTCCTGACCGACGTCATAAGCACGTACGATATTCGGGTGATCAAGTGCAGCAACGGCTTCGGCCTCTCGATGAAATCGTCCGAGGTAAGACGTATCTTTCACCCGATGTGCGGGAAGGACTTTGACGGCACAACGGCGTTTCATCATGACATGCTCGGCCAGATAAACCGAGCTCATCTCTCCGCGGCCCAGCAGATCCAGCAAGCGGTAGCGGCCCAGGATGAAGCCTTTGAACTTCCCCTGCAGGAGCTTGGTCACCTGCCACTGGGTCACCAACTCACGCTCAACCAGTGCCTCCGCGATGGCTTCGGAATCCTGTAGATGTACATCGGAGGATTTGAGTTCGCGGAGCACCGCGTCCAGCCGATCGAGATCGACCAGCCCACTTTGGCGAATGCCTGCCAGGAATGAGTCGGGAGTCAGTTTTATGGCCATCGCACACCGTTCCAGCGAGTCATCGTTCTCCAAAGGTTGTCATCACGTGACCAACCGGACCGGCGGAGAGTCCGAGTCGATTGATCCGGCTTCAAAACGTCAAGAGGCAGAGCATCCGGACTTTCACGATCCCGGAGGCACCCAACATTCTCGATGATTTCCCGAAGTACTGCTACTTCGGCGACTTGTTTTGAAACCGACTCCCGTGAGGCCCGATTTATTTTGACTCTTCATTGTTTGACCTGTCCGCAACGCATTGCAATGTGGAATCGAGCCAAACCTGACGAACGACTCGCGTCAGGATCGCCTCAGCAGGAATAATCGTCACAGCCTTGATCAACTCCTCCACGAAGGGACACGGTTGGATGATCCCGGATTCCACTGCGTCACCACGCAGATTATCAATGATCAGACCGTCCAATACTCGGGAGATGAATTCATGACGATCATCCAACAGGGGGATCGTGTTCGCGTGCACTACACCTCCAAATCCCTGGAAGGCAGTGTCATCGAGACGTCGCGCCATCGTGACCCTTTGGAGTTTACAGCCGGGGCGGACGACGTCATCTCGGGACTCAGCGATGGTGTCATCGGCATGGCGGTCGGCGAATCTCGTGAGTTGACAGTCTCCTCTGAGCTGGCGTTCGGACGTCACAATCCCGACCTCATTCAGTCGACGCCGCTCTCACTTCTTCCCGAAGATTTGCAGGCGGGTGATCAATTGACCGCAACGGTCGATGGAATCGGCCTCGATGTCTGGGTCCAGCGAGTGGGTGAGGGTGAGGCTGTCATTGACGCCAATCATCCGTTGAGTGGCGAGACCCTGGTGCTGGAAGTGGAAATCGTCAGCTTTGACGCCATGCACCGCTGACTGGGGATCCATCTGCTTGCCAGACAGAAATGTCTGGCCCACCAGAGGTTGGCCATCCAACCGGTGGCACAGACATTCCTGTCTGTGCCAGCTTCCGTCAGAACAGGTCATCAAGCACATGCGAGCTGCGGTCGCGAATCTGTTCGACCCGTTCACTCTGTTGCGCTGCCTCACGATGTCGGTCTGCCTTTCTCAGCAGATCCGCGTACTTTTCCAAGGCTGAGGCAACATCATCATGCATGGGGCCATACTTGTTCTCGACAATGCGGACTGACCGCTGCATCAGCTTCTCTGCCTGGTCATAACGCTTCTGCAGGGCATAAACACCCGCCAGGCTTTCGATATGTTTGGCCGTCTCCGGACTGTCGGGACCGTGTTTGCGTTCGGTCAGTTCCAGTGAACGGACCAGCAAGGGTGCCGCATCGTCATAGCGTTCCATGAGATAGTAGACGCACGCCAATCGGCTTAGCACCGGCGCCATGCGATCATCGTCCTTTCCGTAATTCTCTTCGATCAGCCGCTGTTGTTTTGCCAGCAATTCCTCCGCCCGCTTGGGGTTTTTCAGCTCGCAACAGACATCAGCCATCCGTCCCAGGGTCTCCCCATAGAGATCGATGTCCACCGCGGGACGATCCCAGCCAGCGGGGATGTCACATATCGAAAGGGCACGCGTCAGGAGTCTTTCGGCTTCATTGGATGCACGGCGGTTGTGAAGAACGGCTCCCAGCTCGCTCAGGCATTCGGCCACTTGAGGGTGATCCGGTCCGTGACATTGTTCAAGCGCGGAGAGGCATTGCCGCAAGATGGGTTCAGCCGACTCGTTCCTGCCTGTCTGCGAATACAGTCGACCAAGCAGCAGTTGGGCTTCCGCATTATCGAGGGGATTCCCCCCCGGTTGATCCCGCAGGGCGGACGTGGCAGACACGAGGAGTTCTTCGGCCTCCTTGCGTTTTCCTTCAATGAGATAGAGTTCCGCCAATGCCATCGCATTGCGTGCTCGATGGCGGTGATGCGGGACTAATCTGAGGTTCTGGATGCCTCGGGCTTTGAGCAGCAGTAACTCCGCCTTGGCACGGCTCCCTCCCTGAAGTTCAACGCGTCCCAGCTGCGTGTAAACCGCAGCCGTTTGAGCACTTTGCTCCCCGTAGACCTTCTGGCAAATCTCCAGAGACCGATCCAGCAACTGCCTGGCCGCATCAAAGTGATGTTGACGGAGCCGAACCTCTGCCAGATTGTTCAATGTGGCCGCAATGTGCGGATGCAACGCCGAGAGACACCGCTCGCGGATGGCCAGTGACTTCTCAAAGAGTTTGGCAGCCTGATCCAGTTTCCGTCGCTGCAGGAGCACGTAACCCAGATTGCTTTGACTCTGGGCCACGAGGGGATGTTGATCACCCAGCGACTCCTCCCGAAGTGCGAGGGCTTCTCGTAACGAATCCTCCGCACTGCTATAGCGTCCCTGAGCACGCCACACATCTCCCAAGTTGTTGAGCGCCGTCGCGATTCCGGGCTTGTTGAGTTCCTTGGCCTGCCGCTTCGCGTCGAGGTCCCGTTGGAACTGGAACTCGGCTTCCTCGAACAGTCCTTTGGCGACATAGACGGCTGCAAGGTTGTTCCGCGTTCGTGCCAGCTGTGCGTCCGTGTGACGAAGTCGCTTCTGTTGGATCATCAAAGCCCGTTCAAGCAATCGTCGAGCCGGATCATGCTTGGCCTGTGCATAGAGCATCTCCGCAAGATCATTCAGCACCCGGGCCACCTCGGGGTGATGAGATCCATAGACGGACTCATGAATCGTGATCGTTCGCCGGAACAGCGGCTCTGCGGAGAGATAGTCCCCGCGACTCCCCTTGACAACTGCCAGTCTGTTGGCCACTTCTCCCACGAGACGGTGATTCGGCCCCAGTGTTGCCTCACGAACGCGGAGCACTCGTTCGAATAACGGCTCTGCTTCGGCAAAGCGCCCCTGTCCCAGATAGAGTTCGCCGAGCAGATTGGTCGGGACAGCCGTGTTGGACTCTCCGATGGACTCCGAGGCATCCCGAACCCTCAGATCCTCACGTAAGATCCGTTCTGCATCACCATACTTCTCAGCAGCAAAATACGCCCGACCGAGCACCGTCCTCACTTTCAACACCTGAGGATCGTCTTCCGGCAGGACTCTCGTGAGCAGCTTCAACGATTCTTCAAGTGTCGAGATCGCTTCATCGCACTGATTGACACCCAGCAGATAACTTCCGCGGAGTGACAACAGCGCTCCCCGCTCCTTGTCGGAGGCATGATCCAGTCGCTGCAACTGAATCTCAGCCCGTTCCAGACGTGTTCGGGCACGATCAAGCAGACTCTCCGACAGATCTGTCTCGAGCAATCGCAGGGTCAGGTGGAGGACGCGATGTGAGTCAAGTGTGGGCTGTGCTCTGAGGATCGACAATGTCTGGCGATATCCCCGCCGCGCATGACGAAACTGCTGGTGCTGTCGATAGAAGTCAGCGACCCGTTCCAGTTCATCTGCAACCAGCGGATCGTTTTCTCCGCGAATCGACCAATGAAGATTGAGGGCTGCCAGGCTCAGCGAAACCGCTGCACCGGTCGCTCCGATTGCTGCACATCGATTGGCAGTGAGTGACAGCAGGGGAGCGGCCTGCAGCGGGGCCTCTTTCCGCGTGAGGCGATTGCACACAGCTTGAGCATGCAATGTCAGCGAGATCCGGCGGTTAGAGGGATCGGTTTCGGACAGCTCAAGTCCCTGAATCAGACCTGCCAACAGAGTCGGCATGATCTTGCTGCGCTCTTCACTCCCCTTGAACTGATCCCTGAGGACGGACTGCACCTGTGGGTGAATCGAGTATTCCCCGGAAAGGGGAGATTCCTCCAGCAATCCAAAGTCGTTGAGAATCGACAGGCTGCGTCGAAGCGACTCGACATCCGCGGCCATTTCACGAGGGAGCAGACTCCCCAGCAGGTCAGCCGAGATCCGTTCGGCGTCCAGAAATGAACAGGCTCGGAGCAACAGTTCTGCCTGAGGCGAAAGCGCACGGCACTGAGCTGCTGAGAACTCCACGATTCGGCAAATTCGGCGTTGAATGCGAGCCGCAGCCGATTGATCGGGTGAGGGAATCTCCGCGGTTGTCAGGGGAGCAACTTCGATGAGTTCCTGAAGGAGTTCTGCCGGGTCTCTTTGTGTGCCGCGAAGGGCTCCCGCCATCAGGCTGATCGACAGGGCATGCCGACCACAGTAGTCTGCAAGCCGATGCGCGAGTTTTTGATCCAATCGTGCCGCTTCTCCAACTGCGGCAGTCAGGCAAACGGAGGCCTCATCGACGCTGAACCTTGGCATGGCCAAGGGATCGCCGACCTTGAGATCAGGTGGGGCAGACGTCGAAGGCACGATGATGACATGTCCGCGCTGACTCGCATTGAGAAGTTGCTCTGCATGCTCCCAAAATTGCACATCATCCAGAATGAGCAGCCAGTCGCCCTCACTCTGCAGCCAGAGGAGCACCCCCGACAACGGGTCTCCCGGCTGACGGACAAATCTCTCGGGAAGTCCCAGCTCCGTGGCGATTTCGACGAGACCGGCTCGAAACACGCATTCCGAGTCGCACCGCAACCGAAAGGTCCGCCCGTAGGAAGCGGCGTAGCGATCGGCATATTGATGAGCAACCAAGGTGCGACCGTTGCCGCCATGGTCATCCGGTTGCCCCAGCACGACACGCCCTGACTGCTCCAGCCGCTGTCGCATCTGCGTCAACAGCTGATCGCGACCCACAACAGGACGATCGGAAACTTGCATGAAAAATGGTCTGTTCGAGACTGAAATCTGAGCAGTTGTGGCCGCGTTACTTATCATAACGTGATCAGGCAGCGTCTCCCAACAGGTTCGCCACCACAAATGGGGATAAATGCCTTGATTAACTCGGCCGGAGTGGGGAATGGCCCCCGTGCATCAATGCAAAAGATGGTCATCCGGCAGTCCCTGTTCGGGTTCGGGCGACGCAGGGGAAATGTCAGGTGACACACCCAACTGCAAGGCCCGGATTCCGTTTCTTAAGGCAGACAATTCGGTCCGACACCATTCAATCGTGGAACCGGAAGCAGAACTCGGACCTTCCGAGCCAAGTGCCTCCCGCAAGCGCCGGGCTCGCTTGTCGAGTTCCTGCTGATCGTCGGCCAGGCTCTCAGCTTTTGCGATCTCCTGCAGCCGTTGTTCGAATTGCACGAGTTCCGCCATCAGCGAAGCTCGAGTGGGTTGGATGTAATGGTCACGAATCTCTCTCAACTGGTCCCGTTGCTCCGTCGAATCCCAAACGTCTAACTCGAGCAGCCGTTCAGTCCCAACACGGTCGCCTGCTTCGCAACGAAGTTGAAACGCTGTCGTCCAGTCCGGTTGTGGTTCGGCGAGAAATCGCAGGACGCGGTTCTGCACCTCGACGGGGTCCGTCGTCGGTTCCCATCGCTCGTCCAACTGCATCCCGGGGATCTTGAGGAATTCCGCTCCCAGCAAATGGCGAGGATCAGACTCTGTCGGACTGACCGGCCCCGACGGGTCCACCATCTCTCGAAGTTGATGCACGGCTCGCAACAGACAGGTCACGCCGGCTGCAACCACCAGTGACTGAGCCTGATCCCTGACACACTCCAGTTCGCGAACAACCGCATCGTGGCGATCGAGGACCTCTGCCCGCAGTTCTTCAGCTGCCTGAGGCAGGAAAAAGTCCGCGTCCTCCTCTGAGCTCGACTGCAGACTCACCCAGCGTTGAGCATAGGCCATGGCCTCACGCAACACGTTTCGCATGGCAGGCAGGGGGAGATGAATCACTGCATCGCTGTCAATCTCGGAGTCGCAGTCCACGCCAGCTCCTTCACGGAGGCAGGCTGACAACCGTCGCACCTCTGCTTTCACCTCAGGGACGAGCTCACTGTTTCCCTCACGCACCGGTCTGACGATCCTGTCGGCCAGTCGCAAGGTCTGTTGCCACTTCTGCCATCTCCGGACGTGCAACGAATGCCGAACCGATGTCCCCGCTTTCACACTCCAGTTCGCATGCAAAAAGAGCTGTTTGGCAGGCGTGTATTCGATAGTCCGTTCACGGAGTACCTCACACCACTGACGAACTTCAGCCTGGAGCACTCGCAGGTGATCTTCCCGGCTGAGATGAGACTGCCGCTGGGTGAACAACGCCGGCATCAATCCCTGCAAACGCTCGCCGAACGTCGCAATCCGTGAGCAGTAGTTGTAGAGTTCGGTACATTCCCCATTCAGTGCGAACGATCTCAGGATGGCAGCCGCGCGCGTTCCCGGAGCAACGACGGACGGACGGAGCGTGGCTGCCCGCACGAAGAATCCCAAACCTTCACGCCAGTCATCAGACAAGTCGTGCCACACGCGCTCGTGACAATGTGACAGCGCCGACTCAATCATGGCTGCCAGCCGTCCACGGACAAAAGTCACGTGAGGGGAAAACGCCAGTGCCTCCAGCAGCCATACTGGCAGAAACGGCACCTGCGTCTCCCCGCGAGCCTCCTGACCCCGTGCCACGGAAGCTGCCATTCCCATCCGATCATCAGCTGCAAGATGTAGGATAACCTCAGAGACATGTTGATCGCGATGGAGCACTGCATCAGTACGAGCGGCCCGTGCAGCTTCCTGAATGGGGCCGTTCTCCAAACAATACCTCTTTGGCAGTGCGTCGATCACGTCGGATCTCGCCGTCACGGAATCGTCGTGAGGCGACTCCACGTCGACATCTTCGTGTGTCACCGCGGCCCGGAGTTCCTGCCACTCCGCAGACGCTTCCTTGATCAATGCCGGCCCCTTCGATGGAATCGCATCGTCCGGAGCATCAAAGATCGAGTCGTCTACCGCCTCCTCCAACACTCCCCGTTTCTCTGCCTCATCCTCTATGACTGCGGAAATATCCGTGTTCAGCAGCGTCAAGTGAGGGTGATTGTCCTGAAAGCTGATCGTTTCCTGCATCTCCGCTGATGACGTGGATTCTTCCGGTGATTCATCCTCATCACAGACCACTTCATCTTCGGCGGCAATCGACAGCCGGACGAATCCTCCGCTCTCTGTGATGCTCATATCATCGATGAGTTCTCCATCGCGTGTGACGGAGAAGACCTTTACGTCGCGACTTGTTGATGAGCCTTTTTCGGCTTGATCAGTCCGTGACGGCGCATCACCTCGAATCGTCAGGCGGCCGCGCACGGCAGCGGTCGCGATTGAGGCTCCATACGCTTCCGTCACTCTCGCCTGATGCTCGGCCCACTCTCGATCAGACAATCGGTCTCCGTCGCGAATCAAAGCCAGCAACGAGTTGCCCGCATGTTTTCCTTCCACCAGCCGTGCCATGACGGGACCCGACTCAGCATCATTCAGGGAGTCTTCCAGAGTCCTCGCATCACGATGGAGACCATGCAACTCTGATGAATCGGAGCCGTCGACAAAAGTCACCTGTTGGAGACACCCAAGAACGGCTCTGGCTCGTTCGCGGCGCTCCAGATGTTCAAGCTTCTCGGCCAAGCATTTCAGTTGATGTGACTCCCGGGAATCAGCCTCGCTGAAATCGACGTCATCAGCAAACAAGGAGTGCGCCAGCGTATCCCAGTCATGCAGAAGTTGTGAGAGTTCGCCTTCGATCTCCCCGTCGAGATTGCCCGTGCCCCGGAGAACCCGCCCCGCTTCTTTCAGCCGTCCGGCGAGACGCTGCGCATCCTGCTGAATCCGGATGAATTCAATCTTCATTGTCACGTAATCCCGTGCCATGATTGCCAAATCCCCTCAATGGCGAGAACTCTGTCGCATGCATTGGCATCGCCCCATGTCAGTCGTCTTCATCCTCAGCCGAGATCGAATGAATGCTCTCACCATCAACCAGTTGATGGGCCAGTTCTCCCTCACTCTGACCGCCCGACAAGGAGTTCGTGACGCCTGACATCGCCAGCGATGGTGTCGGGGAGCTTTCGGACGTCGCCTCCTCCAATTCGCTGACCAGCAAGCGGTAGACTTCCAGTTGGACCTCCGGTGACTGAAAGGAATTCACCACCGCTGCCATCGACGGCAGGTTGGTCAGGAGTTTGCGATACTTGTGCGAGCTCATCAAAGTGTCCTCAAACGTAAGTCCGTCAGAGATGACGGCGTGTTATTCATTGGGGCGAGTAGGTCGGGGAGCTTGAATTCAACACTCAGCCGAAGTCTTCACTCTGGTTTGGTTCAAGAGTCAGTCGTCCGCGTGCGGCAACGACAGACACCTCACGGCCGTAGGCATCACACAGGTTCTCAACGAATTCGTGCCATTGCTGATCGGTCAGCTGCCCCGAGTTGTCAGCCAGTTGGACCAACTGGGCCAACGGGTGAGTTCCGGCTGACAACTCTTCCACAACCTGAGGATCGACATCCGGCCAGGACTCCAACCGCTCCTTGATGATGCCCGCATCGTCAAAGACCGCGTGAAGTTCTCCCGGAACCGAACCATCCCTGTGCCGCAACTTCAGGACTCGTTCAAGAATGCGCAGCGATGACTCGACCCGTCGTGACCAGTCCAGCCGCCGGCGCAGGATGCCTAACGACAATTCACCGATGTCCTCCGCATCATGAGACTCGATCAGGCCGAGTTCATTCGCAACGGAACAGAACTCCGAGCGAAAGGATTTCAGATCCGTCAGGAGTTGATTCGGAGGGCGTTCGCCGTGATCCGATAGACGATCTGCCACCGACTCCAGATGATCGGCCAGCCTTTCTCGTCGCTTGGCCAGTTCATCAAGCCGATAATTCAATTCGTCGAAGTTGGCTTTCACAATGCCGTCCTCACTCGGGCACTTCAAACGGGACTGGACCGACAGACACCTTCAGAAAGGTCACAAAAATCTGCTCGGTGTCGGCTACGGTTTGGCCGGAACAACCGTGCTGGTGACGGTTGGCTTCACGGCTACTTCTGACTTGTGAGTCGTCGCCGGACCACTGGTCAACGCCGATCCACCGGTTGTCGCAGAATGATCTGCTCCCGCTCCCACCTTGCAGCGACCGTTGAATGACGAACCGGATTCGACGTTCAAGCTCTTGGTCACGATGTCGCCGTCGATCACGCAGGTCTTCTTGATCGCGAGCAGTCCCTTGGTCTGCACGGTCCCTTGAATGCGACCGGCTACTTCGGCTTCTTCTGCGATGATGTTCCCCTCGATGATCGAGTCTTCACCAAGAATGAGCTTCGAATTTGTCTTGATGTCCCCTTTGACCGTGCCGTCAATCTGCAGGTCTTCGCTCGACACAATATTGCCTTCAATGACGGTGCCGGCGGAGATGTAGTTGGCCGGTTCGTAATCGTCGTCTGCTTCCTGCTTGGAAACAGGTGCTGAAGACGGCTTCGTCTCGCTTTGCGGACGATCGGTCGTGGGGTTCTGCTTTTTCTGAGTAGACGAAGCGGATGGTTTCTGCGACTTGTTGCCGAACATGCTCAAACTCCTGGAGAACGATATGCCTGAAGTGACGGGGACAACGAAAAAGGCCCGCAGCAGAACCTTCCCCTGTGGATGAGAAATCCCTGCCGTCAATTTCGATTAGAGGGGCAGGGAAGTACGTGAGTCCACGACTCTTGCCACTCCCTCGGCAGTCTCCTATTGGATTGCGAAAGACATGACGGATGTGCCGGAAGTATCGGTCAGCCAAGCTGTGCTGATTTGCTGCTCAACAACACTTCATGCCCGGACACGTACCAGACGAATCGGCTGCATACTCACTGCGCCAAATGTCTCGGACCATGATGTTCGTACTCCAAGCATCTCCCGTTGATGGGAATCTGCCTCGACCATCACCGATCCAAGAGAGGTCAATCGACGCTCTCGATCCAGGTACAAAAAGCACAGTCGCCGTTCCTGAGCTGATCCTTCGACAGACCAGACATCGCCAGTCGTAGTCTCCCCTTCGCCGATCACACGGCTGCCCAATTGTCGAAACCGCAGGCGTCCCGTGATCTCGTGCTTACCGGCATCTTCTCCTGCATTTTCATAGGTGACGGACCACTCGGTCCCTCCAAGAGCCAATGCCGTCCTGACTCCATCGAAGGAATCACTTTTCGCGACTTCTCCCACCCGCTTGCCTTCATGATAAGCCGAAACCACCACCAGCATCACAGCGACCGCTGCAACGGCTCCAGCCGCCACTTCGACCATCAGCGAGACATCCATCACAACACCTCAGCACAACTGAACGCCACATCCCCGCAATCTGCATCCTGCATCCACAGGCAGACCACTGTCGATCCCAATGTGCCCGAATCTCTGCAAGACATGCCTGCCTCCTGATGGCGACAACCAGACAGCGGATGACATCTACGAGCCACTTTGCCACAATAGGGATGCACTTCCGCTAATTCGCCCGATCCTGCATCTCTGCTGATCATGCCATGATGGCTCCGTTCCTTCTCGCCGACGACTCTGTCCCCATTGAGGCCCCCTACGACGCCTGGGAACCGGGCTTCAGTCTGTGGGATTTCCTCTTTTACGGATGGACGCCCTGGCCCCTTCTGAATTATGCAGCGTTGGCATTCGTCATCTGGATGGGCATTTATTGCTATCGAAATGATCCTGAGCGCTACCTGTGGATGTGGCTGATCATCTTCTTCCGCCCCCTCGGTGCAGTCATCTACTTCTTTGCACGCTGGCTCCCGGGTGCCAACGTCAAAGCACCCGGTTTCATGCACCGACTCACCCGGAAACGGGACATCAACCGGTTGCAGATCGCGGCGCAGCAGATCGGAAATCCCCATCAGTACATCGAACTGGGGGACGCGCTGCGTGAGACAGGGCAGTGGGATCAGGCCCTCAACGCCTATCTCAAAGCTCTACAGAAGGATGCCGAAAACCCGCAAGCACTCTGGGGGGCCGGGTGTGGACAGTTTCGTGCGAAGCAATTCGAAGCAGCCCTCGACAGCTTCGCCAAGCTGCTGAAGATTGATCCGTCGTACAAATTCGGCGACGTCTCCCTCATGTACGGGAAAACACTTCACTCACTGGGCCGATCGGATGAGGCTCGCACTCATCTCGAAGGCCACATCAAGCGCTGGCGGCACCCAGAAGCTCTGTACCTCCTCGCCTGCCTCTATACAGACGAGGGCCAAAACAGCACAGCTCGCG
>JAGQQG010000148.1 GCA_020426325.1 Planctomycetaceae bacterium
GGGTATCGCTTCCTTGCCATGCCAGAGATGTAACGTGAACATCAAATCACCTCAACACCACTTTTCAAACGCGTTCTAAGCTTCTCTTCGTAAACTCTTGGCTGAGTATAGCCGCCCGACACATTTGCGAGAATCCGCCTGATCCGTCTCATCCGGCACATATGATCATGGGGAAACTGCGAAACCGGTGTTCCGACACCCAACACGTTCAGACCACACGAGTTTCGCTCGTCAGGCCCGGATTCATCGGGTACACTTGGGGACCGCTCTTCACTGCACACGAACCTTTGCGATCGCTGTGCGTCTACTGAGCATCAACCGGCAATCCTGCATTTACGACCAAGAGGCGGACTCGTGTCCACAGTTACCCAAAAATCCACTCAGGCGGCTCTCATCAATGGGGCCGATGTCCTTGTTGAATCACTGATCAGACAGAACGCTCCACTGGTCTTCGCCTACCCGGGCGGTGCGAGCATGCCTCTGCATCAGGCTCTGCGTCGTCATCGTGACCGTCTCCGGACCATTCTCCCGCGTCACGAGCAGGGGGGCGGCTTTGCGGCTCAGGGGGTCTCGCGGACCAGCAATCAGGTCGGAGTCTGCATGGCGACCAGCGGTCCCGGAGCGACAAACCTCGTCACAGCTCTGGCTGATGCCAAACTCGACAGCGTGCCGCTGGTTGCCATCACGGGACAAGTGCCCCAGATGGTGATTGGCTCGGACGCATTCCAGGAGACCCCGATTGTCTCCGTCTGTCAGCAGATTACGAAGCATCATTACCTCATCACGGCTCCTGATCCGTACTGTCCACAGTCGGTGAAAGAGACGCTGCTGTCGATTCCCCGGATCATCAAAGAGGCGTTTTACATCGCCCGGACAGGACGACCCGGCCCGGTGCTGGTGGACTTCCCCAAGAATATCCAGTTGGCCACGATTGACCCCGACGAAGTTGATTACGATCCGCCCGTCTATCTGCCGGGCTATCAACCGGAGCGTCGTGTTGCAGCCGACGAGCAGGTTCGACAAGTGATCGCGCAGATTCGCCGCGCCAAAAAGCCCGTGCTATATGTCGGGGGCGGAGTGATCAACTCGGGAGCAGCTGAGGAACTGACCCGGTTCGCGAAAGAGTCAGGCATTCCGGTGACCATGACCGTGATGGGCCTCGGTGCCTTCCCGGCCGACGATGAGCAGTCGCTGCACATGCTGGGCATGCACGGGACCGTCTACGCCAACTATGCAGTCAATGAATGTGATCTCCTGCTGGCCTTGGGGGTCCGGTTCGATGATCGCGTGACCGGGAAACTGGAAGAGTTCGCCAAGCATGGCAAGATCGTGCACGTCGATATCGATCCCTCCGAGATGCACAAGAACAAGGAGGCCCATATCCCGATCGTGGCCGACGTCAAGCTCTTCCTGCAGCAGTTGAATGCTGCCTTCAAAAAGGAAGACAAACCTGAAATTGCTGAGTGGATGAAGCAGATTCAGGATTGGAAGGAGAAATATCCGCTGGCCTATCAGAAAACGGACGACTTCATTCTCCCGCAACATGCGATCGCAGAGCTCTCGCGACTGACGGCTAACCTCGACACCTACGTTGCTGTGGGAGTGGGCCAGCACCAGATGTTTGCTGCCCAGTACTTCCGCTTCAACAAGCCGAACCGCTGGTTGAGCAGCAGCGGACTGGGGACGATGGGTTTCGGCCTCCCGGCGGCAATGGGGGTTCAGGCCGCGCATCCTGACAGTCTGGTCATCGATATCGACGGTGACGGCTCGATGATGATGAACGTTCAGGAACTCGCCACACTCCACTGCGAGAAGCTGCCCGTGAAGATTCTGCTGCTCAACAATCAGCACCTGGGCATGGTGGTCCAATGGGAAGACCGCTTCATGGAAGGCCGGCGTGCCCACACGTATCTCGGCCCGGTCGATCATCCGGAAGCTCTCGGCGAAGGGGACGGTTCACATTACGAAGACACCTATCCCGATTTCGTGAAGATCGCAGAAGGCTGCGGCGTCAAGGCATCACAGGTCCGAAAAAAGGCCGATCTGGAGGCTGCCCTCATCGAGATGATCAATCACGATGGCCCCTACCTGCTCGACGTCGTCTGTCCGTATCAAGAGCACGTCCTTCCCATGATCCCCAGCGGCGGCACCGTCCGGGACATCATCGTCGAGTAGAGCAATTCCCTCACCACTTGGAGAGGGGGGACTGTGGGTGATCGTTGATTTCCACGGTCGCCCCGATAAACTGCAGATCGACCTGACACATCCAAGCATAATCGACGAAAACCCATGGCAGCCGGCAAGAAGTACGATCCTCGAATGGACTCCCTCGTTGTGGAAACGAAGACCCTGTGGGGGAGTGACGTGGGTGATCTCTCTCCCGAAGACCGTGCCTGGGTCGCGTCGGCCATTCAAAGCAATCCGCAATTGGCCGGGCAGATCGAGTACGAGCGGGCTCACACCGGTTTTACCCGCATTATCACCGTCTCTGCTGACGACATCGCCAAGCTCTATGAGTCTCGTGTCAGCTAGTTCGTTTGCCCATTAGCAGTTAGCTTCCTTGCACCGCTGAGGTCGTGCGCCCAGAATGGGTCACTCTCTCTTCTCTCAGCGGAGTACAGCATGAGCGACACCTGGGTGACGCTGGCGGTCATTCTTGCCGGCGTAGCGATCGTGGTCGGAAGTGTCCTCTGGCTTCGACTTCACGCGTTTCTCGCGCTCGTGTTTGGAGCGATTGTCGTTGCTGCACTCACGCCACGATCATCGATTGAGAAATACTTTGTCGAGCGTTCTGCAGTCGAAATCGATCCGATCACCGACGATGGTTTTGTGTATGTCGATTTCCGTTCCACTGTATCCACCTTACAACGATACGAGCTTGTGCGTTACGACCCAGAAATCGAAACGTACAGGAAGATCGACGATCTCGACTTTTCAAGTTTTGACAAGGGATCGCTGAAGATTCGATCCAGAGTTCACTCAAGTTCCGCCAATCCTCCTAAGGATGGCGATCTGGTCATCCATGGATTTGACATGGACGATGCGCGTAAGGCAGCCAGAAAGACAATTGGTGCACGTATCGCACAAGGCTTCGGTGACACGTGCACATCGATCGGTATCCTGATCGCGATGGCGGCCATCATTGGCAAGTGCTTGCTCGACAGCGGAGCGGCGGACCGGATTGTGAGGACCGCTCTGAACTGGTTCGGCGAACGAGCAGCTCCTTTCGCTTTTTTGCTTAGCGGATTCACGCTCGGCATTCCTGTGTTCTTCGACACGGTGTTTTACCTGATGATTCCGCTCGGCAAAGCCATGCAGTTGCGGACCGGCCGCAACTATCTGCTGTATGTGCTGACCATTGTCTGCGGGGCAACGATGGCTCACTCCCTCGTCCCGCCGACACCGGGACCGATGTTTGTCGCTGAGGAACTGGGAGTCGACATCGGCACGATGATGATCGCTGGTAGTCTTGTCGGCATGTTCGCAGCACTGGCAGGTTATCTTTTTGCAGTCATCGCGAATCGCACATGGACTCTCCCGTTACGTGAGTCGGCCGATGTGTCGCTGGAACAATTGCAGGAGGCAGCTGAACTGGATGAAAGTCAGCTCCCGCCGTTATGGATCTCACTTCTGCCGATTCTGTTGCCGGTGCTGTTGATCGCAGGGGAACCAATCCTGGCAAGTGTGATGGAGTTACCCGGTCCAATCGCGAAGGCGATCAACACTCTAGGAAACAAGACCATCGCCCTGACGCTTGCAGCCATCGTGGCGATGGTCACGCTTGTCTGGCAGAAGCGGACCTCTCGCGAAGAGTTGGGGGATGCGATCCAGGGGGCGCTCGCGAGTGGTGGTGTGATCATCCTCATCACGGCAGCCGGGGGTGCATTTGGCGGAGTCCTGCGGGAGACGAACGTCGCCGGGCTGATCAATGACCTGCCACGGACATCACCCGCCATCATCTGTACGATGGCCTGGCTGATCACCGCAGCCATCCGCACGGCTCAGGGGTCAGCGACGGTCGCGATGATCACAGCGGTCGGCATCCTCTCCGGTCTTGCGTCTGCAGGAGACCTGGGCTTTCACCCGGTGTATCTCGCGCTCGCGATCGGCTGCGGGTCGAAGCCCGTCGCCTGGATGAACGACAGCGGCTTCTGGGTCGTTACCCGCATGAGCGGCATGACGGAGTCGGAAGGGCTGAAGTTCATCACTCCCATGTCGGTGATCATGGGTGTCGTAGGATTGGCAGCCGTTCTCGTTGGTGTGACGGTCTATCCGATGAACTGACCGTCAACGCGTCCAGGAAAGCCACTTCTCCATCAGCTTCTTGACCGTGGGAGTCAACCGCGTGCGATTGTACTGGTCGCCCAGCTTGCGGATGGCATCGGCCTGAGTCGGGTAGGGATGGATCGTGCTGGCGATCTTCCGGAGACCCAACCCCTGTGTCATCGCCAGCGTGACCTCGCTGATCATGTCACCCGCGTGCGCGGCCACGATGGTAGCACCGACGATTTGATCGGTCCCCTTCTTCACGTGCACTTTGACAAACCCGTCGGTCTCACCATCGAGGATCGCCCGATCAACGTCCTCTAGCGATTGTTCATATGTGTCGATGGAGACACCGGCTTCCTTCGCGTCCTTTTCTGTCAGGCCGACATGGGCCAGTTCGGGTGAGGTGTAGGTACACCAGGGGATCGTAAGGGCACTCGCCTTGGCCCGGCCCAGGAACAGGGCATTCTGAATAACGATGCGGGCCATGAAGTCGGCCGCATGGGTGAACTGGTACTTGGAACAGATGTCGCCCGCCGCATAGATGTTGGGGTTGGTCGTTCGCAGCCGATCGTCGACCTCTACCCCTTTGCGGACATCGTACTTCACCCCGACCGCGTCGAGTCCCAGCCCCTCGACATTCGGAGTACGCCCGACCGCTACGAGCAGCCTGTCGACAGTGAGGTCGTATGTCTGCTCATGTGACCTCAACGAGATACGGATCCCTTCAGCGGTTTGACGCAGAGTTGTCGACTTTCCGCAGCAGAGGAGAGCCACTCCATCTTGTTTGAGCGACTTCTCGACGATGGCCGCTGCGTCGGGATCTTCACGCGGCAGGATTCCGTGCGCCGCTTCGATGAGGAACACCTTCGATCCCAGTCGGGCAAAGGTCTGTGCCATCTCGCATCCGATGGGTCCTGCGCCGATGACCGCGAAACGTGACGGCAATTCGGTGAGCGAGAACAGCGTCTCGTTCGTCAGGTAATCGACCTCATTCAGTCCAGGAATCGGCGGAGCGCCTGCGCGTGCGCCGGTGGCGATGACGGCCTTCTTGAACTTCAGTTGCGAATCGCCGACCTGCACGGTGTCGCTGTTGATGAACCGGCCCTCGCCGAGGAAGACATCGACTCCCAGCTCGCGAAACCGGGCAGCGGAGTCGACATGTGCAATCCCTGCTCGCAGCCGCCGCATCCGTTCCATCACCTCAGGGAAGTCGACCTTCACTCCCTCCGGAACTTTGATTCCGAATTCCCCAGCACCGCGCACGGATGCGACCGCACGGGCGGCACTGATGATCCCCTTGGAGGGGACGCATCCCACATTGAGGCAATCGCCCCCCATCAGGTGACGTTCGATGAGAGCGACCTTTGCGCCGAGTCCCGCAGCACCGGCAGCCGTGACCAGTCCTGCGGTCCCGGCTCCAATCACCACGAGGTTGTAGCGCCCCGAAGGAGTTGGATTCACCCAGTCAGACGGATGCACGTTGGCTGCGAGCTTCTGATTGTTCTCATCCCATGGCTGCAGAGCGGCGACGTCCAGCATGCTCAGTCTTCCTTCGAGTTTGCATTGAGAGCCGGCTTCTTGCCCGTCCATTGGAAAATCTTCCTGATGACTAACGGGAAGAGGCCGAGCAGGGCGAAAGCGATCAGCACGTTTGGCGTGAGGATGCCGCTTGTTCCCCGGTCGGCCAGAGTTGCCAGATCGGGCACGGATGAGCCAGCATAGACGTACACAGCGGTCCCCGGCAGCATCCCCAACTGGCTGACCCACCAGTAGGTGGAGGCACGCAGCGGAGTCAGGCCCATGACCAGATTGATGACGAAGAACGGAACCAACGGGATCAGCCGCAACGTGAACAAGTAGAAGGCTCCTTCACGTTCCAATGCCTGATTGAATGCCTTGAGCCGATCACCGAACTTGGCCTGAACAACATCCTGCAGGAGGAACCGGGCCAGCAGAAATGCAACTGTCGCCCCGGTCGTGGAGGCGAAACTCACCAGGATGACACCTCGCCAGAATCCGAAGAACCACCCATACATGAGAGTCAGCGCGACGGCACCGGGGATCGAAAGTCCGGTCACCGTGGCATAGATCGCGAATGCGGCTCCATAAACGAGCAGGGGGTTCTGCAACTGGAACTCACGCAGCTGCGACTCTCGGTCTGCCAGCGACCGAAGTGAGAGGGAATCACCGTATTGGGCGTACAGCCCCCCAGCAAGCAGTGCGACGGATACTAGCACGACGAGCTTCACCCACGGAATGCGGGTGGACTCGGAAGATTCACTCGCATTCGGAATGGTTGGCATGCAACTCCGGATCACGGGCTTTCGCTGAACTTTGACTCCGTCAGAGTCTCGCGAGTTGATGTGTGTTCTGTTGTCTTGCTTACTCAAGGGACATTCATCGCGAACAGAAATGGCCAGATCACAACTGCGACCGGACCAGCAAACAGGATGCTGTCCAACAGGTCGAGCAGGCCGCCGAAACCGGGCATGAGGGCTGCTGAGTCTTTCACGCCGACATCCCGCTTGATGAGAGACTCCGCCAGATCGCCAAACAAGCCCACGACCCCCATCACGGCGCCGAACACGATCGCTGAGATCCACCAGTTCGAATTCCAGGTCAGATCAAACAGCGGTGACGCCAGACGCAACCAGAGGACAGCTCCCAGAATTCCTCCGACGACAGCACCGACAGCCCCCATCCATGTTTTTCCGGGCGAAAGATGCGGTGCCATTTTTCGTCGACCAAACAGCCGACCGAGAGTGTAGGCGCCGATGTCTCCCATCTTCGTCGAGATGACCAATGCTCCGAGGGAAAGGTATCCGTTACCTGCCGGTCCGAACCATCGAAGGTGTGCGGTGACCGAGAGGAGAAGTCCTACATATGTCACAGCGAGTAGCTCGAAGACCAGCCCCTCGACCTGTCCCCCCGGCTCGCGGAAGCGAAAAACCCTCACGATGAACAGCAACAGGACACAGCCTGCAAACACCTGAGCCAGCGAGGGGAGTGCGTTCCATGCCGGATGAGACGAATTGATCACCAACAGCCAGTGTGGCGCCCAGGTTGCAAGCATGAGAATTGTCACGCAGACGGCCACAGGCAGAAACCGAGGATCACCTGTTCTCTGCTTCACAAGGGCCAGCAATTCCCACGAGGCCCTGAGTCCAATCAGCCAACAGAGGACAAACAGCACTGGAGCGGCGGCACCAAGTCGGGCATCCCAGACCATCAGCCCCACGAGTGAGGGAACGATGATGGCGGAGAGGAAGAGTCGCCAGCCGAGCATGAATTACTCCGCTTCGTTTGATGGATCGGAGAGACCGCCGAAGCGACGGTCACGGCTGGCAAAGTTTCGAAAGGCCTGATAAAGGTCGGCTTCACGAAAGGTGGGCCAGTGGTTCTCGGTCACCCAGAGTTCGGCATAACTGATCTGCCACAACAGGAAGTTGCTCACCCGCATTTCGCCCGAAGTGCGAATGACGAGATCCGGGTCGCCCATGCCGGCTGTGTAGAGATGATCGGAAATGGTCGATTCGTCAATCGTCTCGGGATCGATCTCTCCCGCCTGAACGAGCAGGGCGATCCTTCGCATGGCGTCGACCAGTTCGATGCGGCTGCCATAGTTGAGAGCCAGACAGAGCCGCATTCCCGAGTTGTGCTGTGAAAGATCAATCGTCTCCTGCACCTCGGCCAGGATTGACGGGGACAACCCGTCGCTGCGACCGATCGTACAGAAACGGATGTTCTGCCGCATGATCTCGTCCCGTTCCTTGACGACGTAGGTCCGCAAAAGGCTCATGAGGAGTTCCAACTCGCGTGGCGGTCGCTTCCAGTTCTCGCTGCTGAAGCAATACAGCGTGAGCTGATCGAGTTGCAGGCGGGCACATTCCTCGACGACTGTCCGCACGCTGACGACCCCTCGGCGATGTCCTTCAATCCGGGGCAGACCCCGTGAGCGAGCCCAACGGCCGTTGCCATCCATGATGATCGCGACATGTCGCGGCAGTCGCTCACGAACGAGGCCACGTTCGGCCAATTCGCCGTCAGAATAGGGGGATTCGGCAGTCAATTGCGATAGCCCGAGTTACTTTAGTCGTTTTGAGAGGCGAAAAGTCCATTCGGCCCATCAACTATGATACCAAAAAGTTGTGATCGACCCACTGGCATTGAGGCAGACCCCACATTATACTACTTGGCTCGCTACTCGGTGCTGTCACCTCAGACCATCGAGTAGCCCTGATCGAGCCAGTTGACTGGATTTGAACTACCAGACATGCCCAATTCAAGAAACGCAAAAAAGGAACTGCGGAAAAGCCGCAGCCGTCGTCTTCGCAATCGAACGCAGCGTTCCACGCTTCGAACTGTGTTGAAGAAGGTCCGGACCGCCGCCGCAGCTGAAGACAAAGATGCGGCTGAGACAGCATTTCGGACAGCCGCGAAAACCCTGGATCAGGCCGCTGCCAAGAATCTGATTCATCGCAACAAGGCCGCACGGACGAAGTCGCGACTCGCCAAACTCATGCGAACGAGCTTTGCCGCGTCCAGCTAACGCTTTTCAATCCTCACTCTCAGGTTGGTACTGACATTTCCGTCTGTGCCAATTCAGTAATTACGCAGGAATTGAGGAGCAGGCAGCAATGTCCGCCCCACCGGTCTTCTTTGCTTCGATAGCGCACTCGGCTGAGAGAGGCGTCTTTGGTCAGCATCGGAGATTTCGCGACCAGATTCAGACTCGGAAGTCCAGAATTCGTTTTGACACGTCCGGATGATCTGAGTATCTTTCCGCCCCGCATTGAGGGTTGAGCGAACCCGCAGGCCGGTCGCTCGTTGTCGCCATTGTGGATTCTGTGCGGAAATTCCCTTTGATATGAATGTCTGGGGAGAGAGTGGCTGCGAGGTTTTGCATATCGCAGTAACTGGTTTAACTCTCAGCAAGGACTGCGTTTTGGTCAATCAAACAAGTGTGATGCTCGTTGACGGTCTGACTGAGACCGAAGAGGTTCTCAAGGGTGTCCTGGAGCCGCGCGGCACGCAGGTGACTCGTGTTCGCTCGACGCGGTCAACTTTTTCAACCGCTTCGCAGGGTGTGCCAAGCGTCGTCGTCGTGCATGAATCTGAGAGAAGTACAGGCCTCACATTCAGGCAACGCACTGTGTCTGCCCCTTGGGACGACGTGCCACGCGTGGTGATTGGACAAACCCATGCGAACAGTTCATCAGCCAAACAGGGGTGTCGTTATCTCACGCAGCCATTCGAGTATGCTGAACTCGTCACAGCCATAGAGTCGCTGTTACCGACATCTTGAGAGTCGACCAGATTTGCTGACGCGTTTGACGCAACGTCTTCCAGAGTGCCAACAGCGAGCTCATCGTTCAATCCAGACATCCAGCACACCGACGATAAGAAGCCCGATACTGATGACGGCATTGACTTGAAAAAAGGCAATGTTGACTCGCGTGAGATCGTCCGGACGCACAAGCCAATGCTCGTAAAGCAGCAGCAACGTGATGATCACCACGCCGGTGAGGAACACGGCTCCGAGGCCGGCAACCTGCCAGAGTGCGAGTAAACAGGCGATGGTGCCCAGGTGACTGAGTGCCGCCAAACGCAGAGCAGTTGGGATTCCCCAGCGTGCCGGGATGCTGTTGAGACGATGTTCACGGTCGAAGTCGATGTCCTGGCAGGCATAGATGATGTCGAACCCACCCACCCAGAAAAATACCGCACCTGCCAGCAGAAGCGGGACCGCATCAATCCTTCCAGTGATTGCGATCCAAGCGGCGATTGGAGAAAGCATCAAAGCTGCGGACAGCCAATAGTGGCACCATGAGGTGAAGCGTTTGGCGAATGAATAGCCCAACAAAAACAGGAGTACCGGAACTGAAAGGAACAACGGCCATGAGTTTGGCTGGAACAGCAGGGTGGACACAATGAATCCGACTGAAGTCAGCACGGTAAAGGCGGAGACCGATGCTTTGCTGAGCAGACCAGCCGGGAGATGACGGCCCTCTGTGCGTGGGTTGGCAGCGTCAAGCTTCCGATCAACGAGCCGATTGAAGGCCATCGCAGCCGACCGAGCAAACACCATGCAGAGGAGAATCCCGAAGAGGTCGCGATAGCGAAACGGGGTCTCTCGCCACGCCAGTACTGCTGAAAGTAATGCGAAGGGCAACGCAAAGACCGTGTGGCTGAAGCGAATCAACTCCAGGAATTGGCGAATCTTGGACACCATTGCAATGCAGTGCTGAATAACAGGAACAAATGATGTGAGTGAGGAGGTGACCGTCACTGAACCAAGCGATTCACTGCATTTTGACGAAGGGCGCATGAAAAAACGACCGGCAGGGGCGGTCGTTTTAAAGTGACGCGGGCAATATTCGAACCTGCGACCTCGAGGTCATGAGCCAATTTTCGCTGATCGTCAAGTGCATTGTTTCCCATGTTTTCGCGGTACTCCCAGAATCGGTCGGTGACGAATCCGGTAGTAAACAACATCGTGAGGCCTCCTTGTCTGAGATGGGTTTGTGACAACTCCATCTATGCAAGAGAGGCCTTCTTGACTATGTCAAATCGAATAAACACTTTACGGAAGAACTACGTGCCATTTGTTGAAATGATCCGTGCGCGCAAGAGATAAATGAAGTTGTTCCGACCGGTTCGCCCTCTACACGCTGAATTCATGCATTTTCTGGGCAGCGGCCCGTGACCTTGTGCGGCTCTGCACAGTCCGTGACATTTTGAGCCGGTCCCTGCAATTCCTGAGATGCAATCAAGTGCCGACACGGATACTCACCGCGAACGTGCCGAGCTCAGCGGTCATCAACGGCTGGATCGACTTCAACGGCGACGGCGACTGGGACGACCCGGGCGAGCACGTCTTCGTCAATGTGGCCAACGTCAACGGAGCCAACGTGCTGAGCATCACAGCTCCGGTCAGCTCGGTCGCCTCACCGATCGCTCGCTTCCGCCTCACCGAGACGGCAGGCTACTCGTATTTCGGCCTCGCTCCCAACGGCGAAATCGAAGACTACCAACTCTCGGTGACGAGTCCGCCAGCAGCAATCGAAACCCCACTCCTCGGCGACGGCCAAACCAGCCCCCGCCAAAACCCCAGCAGCCTCCACTCGCTGCAACGGTTCAGCCCCACCCTCCGCCTGACCAACAACGTCACCAATCAGAGCACCATAGCTTCTGAAACGGCAAACGACCCCGTACTGGCGACGACCAAATTCACTGCACCACTTCTCCCTGATGAGGATGATGACCCCGCCGATGCAACAGATGTGTCGAACAGAAAAATCACGAGGAGCCAACACGGAAAGCTCCGGTCACCAGACGATCGGAGAAGTTCTTAGCCGCTCTGCCTCATCAGTCATCACCTCGTACCACGTGTCATCAAGCCGCACTCGGCTTTCCGGTACATTCACCTCGATACGGTCTCGCGATGCTTGCGGTGGGGGTGGGCTCAGCTTGGTTTCCATCTCTTCTCCCACTTCCCTCAGATATTCGCACAACGGTTTCGCAACCTCAGCCTCCCAGGTGCTAAGGTCGAGCTTGTAGACCCCCGGGGAGACTTCGACTCCCTGTGAATGAAGCAATGCCTCACTGCAAGCAAAGCTGAGATGGCTCCGGAAAAGATCAGCATCCCGTGAACGCCTACACTTCTTCACCCACTCCGCAATGTCAGCAGCTTGGCGCTCAAAGAACTCGAATACTCCCGTCTCGTCCTCCTCGAAACCATCTTTGAGAGCCTCCTTATCACTGTCCGAAAGCCAAACGGATGTCACGGGTTCGCGGTACTGCTCGGCTTTCCTCAGGTCTTCCCGGAATTCAAATCCGGACTTCTTGCCTTTATGCAGGTTTCCCCCAAGTTCAGCGACCGGAATTTGTGCCGCACGGATAGTAGATGGAGTGGCATGGCAAAGAAGTGTTCAAGGGGAAGCCGCGGTGGCTTCACGCGTGATCTCCATATCACGCAAACCGCGACGTCTCAGTCATGATGTGCGGCAGTGATCCGACCGTCGAAATGGGACAGTGTCCCGGTGTCCCATTTTCAGAGTCACCAGCCGGACCCCAGAATGAGACAAGTTCCATTTTCGAGCGGCGGGTGACAAACATTGCCAGAAATGGTCAGTCAATCACTTCCATCTTGCTGGCTTTGTTGTTCGGTGACTGTGCCAAGTACGTGTCTTGAATGCAGTTGTGTGCGACGATTCAAGGGTTCGAGCTCCCAAATCGACTACTCGGTCGCGTGGATAGCTGATGTATTGCACACATTGCTACGTGAGCAGGTGTGAATGGCAAGTGAGCAGACATCATTCACAGGACGCTTATTAGGTCACGTGAAAGATTGAATCTGGCGCAGCAGCGATGGTTGGTGACCTGGTGGTAAGATGCAGGACCCCAGGTTGGTGTGAAAAGTGGCAGTTATTGGTTTGTCGGAGAACATTTTGCGTGGCACAAGGAGTTGGAGTCGACGAAGTGGAAATGCTCGCGCAGATGCCGCAAGGAGGAGGGAGGCTTGATGCTGACTGACGGTTGGGTTGTGACTCACGGTAGGTCGGAGTCGTGTGGCACGGCAGATTAGAAACTGCGAGCGAATCAACTCCAGCAAAGGTCAAAACGCCAAGAGAACTCAATCCGCTTAGCCCAGTGACTCACATGTGCCAAATTCAACGATCGTCTTGGTTGAGTTGCTTATTCACCCGTGTTGGGTGCCACTTTTTTAATTATTTTGAAGCACAACTTCATCGTCGTAGATTCGACGTTCCCAACGGGTAACTTTGCCTGACTCGTTCATGATCGGAAATGCGTAGACCGGAGTCATCACGGCTGTCCAATGGCCGTTCTCGTCAGCAGACACATTCACTTCCATGTGGCCGTAGTGCTTGCCGCCGTCGATCAGGCGCTGCCCGTCCCAGATCTCCGGGGCATCAACGTGGGCGAGAAACACCTGGTGCGGATTTGAACTCGGCAGACCACTGGAACCGTCCCGACCGGTGCTGGGACCTCGGAGGCCGTCGCCCCCCATGCCGACGTCGTAGTAATGGATGCCGTTCACCAGTGAATCCTCATAGAATTCATCGTGACCACAGAACACAGCATCGACGCCGTACTTTTCAAAGAGCGGCGAAAGCACACGGACTGGTTGGCCGGACTGCGTATCTTCCCCATCACTGTCGCCAGCTGGTAATCCGTGTGGTCCGACAGAAAACGGCATGTGATGCAGGGTCACGAATGTGAACTGACTTGTCGACTGGGCATCGGCAAGCTGCTTTTCCAGCCATTGATATTGCGTTGATCCCGGATTGAAGTCAGGGGCATCGCCCCCTTCTCCCTCCCCCAACAGCATGAAGTTTGTATCTGCGGCTGACTTGTCCGGCAGGCCGTTTGTACAATCGAGGGTGATCCACGTAATGGGACCATAGTCGATGCGATAGTACCGGTCCTGAAATGCAGTGTTGCCGCTACCGTTGTCGGGTGCTTCAAAATAAGTCTGGAACTTGTCGATCGCCCGTCGTGCGCCCGCGACAGAATAACCGCCGTCAGAGCCGGCAAAGTTCTCGTGATTGCCGACTGCTGCCAGGATCGGGATTGACCCGGCAATGTCGCTGAACTCACCGGCGTTGTGCCTCCAGAATTCATCCCAATCAAGTTGTCGACCACCCTTCTCGACAAGATCTCCCGCGATGGCGATGAAATCCGGCTCGCGGGACTGGATCATCTTGAGATTCTGCTTGTAGCCCTCGGTCTGATCGACCACGTAGGGACGTTTTTTCTTCCCTGCGAAGGGAGCCGGCCAATCCACGAGATTGCCAGTGGACTCGGGCTCAGTTTCGGAATCTGCGTACACGATGAAGCGAACACTTCCCTCTG
>JAGQQG010000149.1 GCA_020426325.1 Planctomycetaceae bacterium
GTGATGTGTTAGCTACCCGTGTTTTTAAGTCGTGGAACTGAAATCACATCTGGCGACGGATCGGCATATATTGATGCGAAGTGGCCGTCTTCATTGCGGGAATAATTGGAGAATTGAGGACGCAGGACTCTTGACCGGAAATCAATCATTCCGGATTCTAACCGATCGAAAAATTTATCCCACACCTTCAAGTTATTCCCCGGATCGGTCGGCCACGAAGGAGTTGCTGTTGATGGTCGTTAACACGGTCCTGGCTGTTTGATTTCAGCCCCGACCGTTGGCCCGTTCTCTCTCTTGCACTCCCGATTGGTTCTCGGCCGGTTCTCCACCAACGATTGCCCTGAACATGTCTGCTGATACAGGCATCATCAGGATGGTCGGGGTGTCAAAGGAGTAGGACCGATGCTCGTGACCGACTGGCTGCGTCAGTTTCAGAATCGTCTCGCTTTTCATCGTCGATTTGGTCGCAGTCTGAAGCGTCGTCGATCCCGGCGAATTCATTCAGCTGTCGAAAGCCTTGAAGTCCGCACATTGCTCGATGGGATCACATTTTCGGTCTCAGGCCCGTCGACGGTGACGGAAGATGTCAGTGATGGCGACAACAATGAGGCAGTTTACACGATCAGCTACACCGGAACTCCCGAAATTGGGGAAACCGTCAGCGTCAATGTTGCGAGACTCCTGGATGATACGGACAGTAGTGACTTCACCAGCGATCTTGCGACGTCAATCACCACAGCCGCCGCGGGTGCCAACAATGTGACGTTCGACGGAATGACCTTGTCGTTCGAGAATGTCAGCAGTAATGCGTCTGTGACGGCCTCTTCGTTTGTCGGGACAGTCTCGCAAGGGACGAATGGAGATGATGCCTGGACAAGCCTTTCCAGTGCTGTTGGCGACACTCCCTCCACATTCGCATACGTGAATGCTCACCGCAACGACACAACCAATTCTCTGCGACTGACGGATTTCAACCTGGATATTCCTAACAGTGCGACCGTCGAAGGGATCGAGGTCACGCTGCTGACGACCGGTTCCGACAATCCTGATAACGGTCTTGGCATCCGATTGACCAAGAACGGCATCACTGCCGTGGGGACACCAGCAAGTTCCACAGGATCGTGGGAGACCGGAAACATCTCGATCGGAGGTGCTGCGGATTTATGGAGTACGACGTGGACGGCGGCCGAAGTGAACTCTGCAAACTTCGGGATGATCATCGATCTCGTCGGCGATAACAACGGAGACCAATACCGTGTCTACACCGCTCAAGTTTCAGTTTCCTATTCGGTGGCAGGTGGTGCACCCACCAGTCTCGATTTCACACTGGGGGTGACTGCCGATTCGCCATCAGAATCCGATGAATCTTATCGCATCCAGCTCACGAGTGCTGGTCGTACGGGAGCGGGAACGGCCACGATTGATGCATCCACCGTGTCGACGACGATCGTCAATGATCCTGCGGCAGGCAATCAAATCCCCACGGTGAGTCTCAGTAACACCGTCACTGCGCTGTCGGAGTCAACCGACACCACCAGCCGAATTCTCGTGGCCGACATCACGGTTGTCGACGATGCATTTGGGACCAATGTGCTCGGCCTCAGCGGGCCAAATGCAACGTTGTTTGAGATTGAGAACGGACAGTTATTCCTGAAGGCGGGCACCACTTTCGACGCCAACCTACTTCCGCAGATCGATGTGTCCGTCGTTGTGGATGATAATACGGTAGGTGGCTCACCCGATTCGACGGCGCCGCTGACAATCAGTGTCCTCGCCAGTCTTAACGCAAACGACGATACCGCCACGACGGAGATGGACGAGTCAGTTCTGGTCGATGTCCTTGCTAACGACACGGGAGTCGACGTGTCAATTGCCTCATTTACACAGCCGGTCAATGGCACGGTCACACAGGTCAGTGGCCAGCTTCAGTATGAGCCCGATACGGGTTTCATTGGAATTGATTCTTTCAACTACACCGTTGAAGACGGACAGGGCGAACTGGCAACTGCCGAGGCTGTCGTTACGGTCACACCTGTCTCGCTCACAGAAGCTGTTTCCGATTCGCTGACGTTTAACCATACCGGTAACGGTGTTGAGTTAGATGTCTTAGCCAACGACATTGGGAACGGACTGAGAATTGTTGAGGTCACGCAGCCATTGGCGGCGCTCATTACGATCGATCCCGGCGGTGACCAACTGGTATTCACGCCAGTTCTGACATCTCAAACGGGGACGGTGACTTTCGACTACACGATTGAAGACGATGTCCAAGTCCGATCGACTGCTCAAGTCACGCTCAATGTGAATGGCGGTGAAGGAGGCAATTTTCATCCCGTTGGAGGAGATGATACGGCCACTACAGAAATGGACTCCCCCGTTGTGATCGATGTCCTGGCCAACGACACAGACAGCACGCAAGACCCGTTAAGCCTGATCTCGCTCACTGATCCCGCTCATGGCACGGCAATCATCCGTCCACGTGTTGATAATACCATCTGGCAGGATTGGCTGACCAACGGACAGTCTGCAACTTTTGAGGACTGGTACGAAACGAACTATGGAGGCTCCACTTCACTGGAGTATGACGTCGAGTACACACCTGAGAGCGGGTACATCGGGACCGACACTTTTACCTACGTGGTCGAGGACGATAAACGGGCCCAGGATGTCGTGTCAGTGACTGTCACTATGGTGGAGAACAGCCCGCCAATCGCTGTTGATGATACGGTGGCGACGAATGCCGGGCAACCTGTGGTGATCAATGCACTGGCGAACGACAGCGATCCGAACGATGATCCACTCACGATCGTCTCCTTCACCGCTCCGGCCTATGGAATCGTGATCGATATCGGTGGACAGCTCATGTACACGCCGAACATTGGTTTCGAGGGGACGGACTTCTTTACCTATACGATTGAGGACGACAACGCCCAGTCGGTCACGGCCACGGTAACGGTCAGCATCAACAGCCCGCCGGTCGCGGTCGATGATGTGGCAACGACGACGCAAGAGCATTCCGTCATCATCGACGTGACGGACAATGACACTGATCCGGACGGCGATACGCTGACGCTCTATTCAATCACCGCCCCCGAACACGGCACGGCGATTCTGCGTCCTGACGTCAGTGACACGATCTGGAACTCATGGAACACCACAGGCCAGAACAGCTACGGAACGTTTGACGAGTTTGCGGCGGCTGAGTATCCGGCACTGACGTACACCTACAATGTCGAATACACACCACCGGTCGACTTCGTGGGGACGGACACGTTCAGCTACACGATGGCAGACCCGTACGGCTTACCGGCCACAGGGACGGTCACGGTCAATGTCGTTAATCAACTGCCGACAGCGACCGATGATACAGTGATTACTTATGTCAATGAATCGTTGTTAATTGACGTGCTGGCGAACGACAGCGATCCGGATGGCGATGCCTTTGTGATGGCATCGTTTACGCAACCTCAGGACGGCACGGTCGTCGAGATCGACGGTCTGCTGCAGTATGTCCCCAATACGGACTTTGACGGGATCGACACATTTGCCTACACCATTCAGGATGACCAAGGGGGGCTGGCCACAGCGATCGTGGCTGTCACTGTTGCGCAAGTCGATGGGGGCGAAGGCGGCTCTGTGACGGCGGTGGACGACTCCGCCGTGACGGAAACCGATCAGCCGGTTTCGATCGATGTGCTGGCGAATGACAGCGACCCGGAAGGCGACACCTTTACGATCTACTCATTCACACAGCCCCATGATGCCTCAGTGGCTCAATCCAACGGTCAGTTGGTATTCACACCCGATAGCGGCGAAGAGGGCGTGTTCACCTTCAGTTACACGATTCGGGACGCGACGGGCAAATTCAGCACGGCGACCGTCACGGTCACGGTGGAAACAGGATCGTCGGGTGGTGGTGGTTCCGTGGCAGCTGTCAGCGACACAGCGTTGACCAACATGGATCAGGCGGTGTCAATCGATGTCCTGGCAAACGACACCGATCCTGAAGGGGATACGTTCAGCATCTTGTCCTTCACGCAACCCGCAGACGGCACCGTCACCCAATCGGGGAATCAGCTGGTTTACACGCCCGATCCGGGCTTTTTGGGTGTGAACGTCTTCACCTATACCATCGAAGATGCGACCGGCCAGCAGGACACCGCGAGCGTCACGGTGACGGTCGAGGAATCGGAGGTGATCTCCTATGACTACGCGACCTTCGCGGTTGATCCCATCGGCTTCGATCTCGAAATCCCGGGACTCGGCGGAGCGATCAGCACGCTGGACCTCACGGGCTATCTGGACGCCTACCTGACTCAGCTGATCAGTGCGACGTCACTCAACATCAACGATACCCTCACCGATGGGGATGACACGACCGATGTGATTCCCGGTACGGATGGCGACAGCAAAACGGTCAACCACGTCTGGGAAACGACGCTGACCCGCGTGGGAGATGGCACCAACTACACGGAAACCCTGCTCAGCACCTACACCATCACAACCAGCTGGGATGACGGTGACAAAGATGGAGACGGCATCTTCACCGGCGATGGTGAGGACTACGTCCTTGTTCAGACCGGAAGTGTCTCATACACGCTGACCGTCACTACCAGTGCGACTACGGGCATCACCACGGCGACCCTCAGTCAAAACTCGACCGATTCCTACGAACACACGCGTTATATCAACACAACGGAGACGGACGCTGACGGGGATACGGTTACTGTTGTCGGGATCATCTACACTGCCGGAGAACAGGGAACGAGTGTCCAGGGAGGAACGACGTCGGACGGTGTTCAGTACATCGGCACGACCACCTATTCGCGGGAGTGGTACAACAGTGACATCACGACCACGCTGACGACCCCCAGCGGCTCGACGATTGTGTCCGTGGACCTCGCCGACGGAAGTCATGGCTGGACGCGCTACGATGAGCAAACGATTGTCGACGAAGGGGCACTTGCCAGCGGACCGGTCAACCTGGCGACTATTTGGAACACGAACGGTGCGCCTGTACCGCTTGTGGGAACTCAACAAACCACGATGTGGGCTGACTGGCAGCTGGCTTCGTCGCCCAGTCCGAGCTTCACCTTCAGTATCAGTTCGACCATTTCCGTTCCGACCAACGATCACCTGACGGAATTGTATGCGTCGGGTTACGACAACTACACATCAACCGTCACGACGGATCTGGACGAGACCGAGACTGAGACCGTTGATGAGATTCTCACCGGACCGGACGGTTCTTTGTACACACTGACGACGACCATCACGTCGGTGGTGGTCGCAACGGGGCTGTCGACATTCGAGGATCACGCAAGCTACAGCCTGCGGGAGTCGGCCCTGACGACGCTGGCCGATCCCGAAGGGACTTCCGAGTACGAAGCTGCAACCACTGCGAGTTCTTCGGTGAATGTGGACGAGACGACCGATATCACCGTCACGACGTCCAGTGCGCACGGCACGTCAACGTTGGAACTGACAGATCATGTGCTCCTGGAGAACTCGGCACTCTCCACCACGACTGCTTCGGGCGACCAGGACGGGGGCCAGGCCCAGACCGAGGACAGCGGCCTGGGGAGCTACAACCTCAGCTCAGCCAGTGACTTTGTGGCTCACGATATCTCAGAGCCGGGGGTCACGGTGGACATTCACGACACGGAAACGATCACGCTCAGCGGCAATGATGAATACACCGGTCTTCTCGTGACGACACAACTGGTGGGCCTCATCGCCGTCACGGAGACATACGGCTCCGAGTTTTCTGCCTCCGGAACCGATAGCGACTATTTTGCCAGCACGTCCAGTACCACCGTCGATGACGACAGCGATCCGGATGTGTCGCTTCACTCGGTGTCCACGTTGAACATCAGCGACGGCGGAATCTCGACCTGGGGCAGCGCCTCGACCAGCATCGGGACGGCCACCACTGTCGAGGACCCCGATCTCGTGGCGGGTGCGAACGTGCTCTCCGGGATCGACGACTCCAGCTATACCGACAACGCGACGGGGAACCGTGAGTCCAGCCTGATGGTCACAAGCATCGTGAGTGTCACGGAGGACGATGATGGCATCCAGCGGACGTTCTCCAGCAACGACAGCCTGATGGAGGATACGACGATCGACAGCTGGTCGTCCACGGCCAGCGGCACGTCCCATGCTGACTATTCCGAGACGCGAGCTGATGCTGATGTGGACGGGACACTGGAAGAGGATGAACGGCAGATCATCATCGGCCTGTCGACCAGCGATGCCGCGACGTATGACGAATCCGGCAACAGCAGCTACGTCATCGGCAGTACGTTCACAGCCACCGCTGATGGCACCAACACGGCCGGGACCCTCACGCAAACACTGAACGACACGGCCTCTTTCGACGACAGCGGCGCCTCGATCTACACCCTGGGCACTACGAGCAATGTCACGTTGGATGTGGACGACACCGATCTGATCGGCGGCAGCCTGACGGAGCCGGAGGAGGACCCGGACGAGGTCGTCGTCATGACCCTGCTCGCAACGCTGAACACAACTTCGAGCGGAGGGAGTGCCTTCACATCGTCGGCCAGTACCACCTTTGCCGAAACGGATACGACAGTCCCGGACGTCACGAGCATCACGACGCTCAACCGTTCGTCCACCTCCAGTGGTAACTCCACGTTCAGCGATACGCTGCTGACATCTGACGCACTCCTCGCAGACGAAACGACCCAGTCCACCATCGACGCTCTGTCAAACACAACCAGCCATTCGTACGACGATGCCTCCGACAACGTCACCTGGGACATCACCGATGAGTCTCAGCCGAACACCGTCATCACATCGAAGGGACATGCAGGGTCGACTTTGGAAAACGGCGCCAGCAGTGCATTGGTGTCCAGTACGGTCCATCTGACCACGATCGGGACGCCGCAAGCGGGGAGTGATGAGTACGACTTCAGCACCACCGGAACCACCAGTTCAACGATCAACCTCAGCGACTCGGCTGACTTCACAACGGATGCGATGAACGAGGACGAAGACGAACTCACCGTCGAAAACCAGCCCGGCTATGCGGGGCCGTTCTATTACCATCTGCAGGGCCAGAAGGACATCAGCACCACCAGCGGACAGGACTCTTCCTCGTTCAACTCACAGGAAGACTTCTTCTTTCTGGGCGGGAACGACGTCTCTGGGACCACGGACGTCACGACTTCGCAGATTCACAACTCCACCTATCACGTTGAAGTGCAAACCTGGGAGGCCACCACCGCCTGGAAGCCGACGACCGGAACGGGATTCTACATCGGGGGCAGTTCGGGGGTCTACGACGATCAGACTTATATCGAAGACGGCAACTTCTCGTCGAACCAGACGGTGATCCTGGCTTCCGATCTCCATGCGGACGGCTCTTCCAGCGGCACCATCGATACGACGGTGAACGAGAGCAACGGTCGTTCCTTCACGCTCGACGGCACAACCCACAAGACGGACCGAAATACCAACATCACGCTGACCGGTAGCGGCGGGTCGTCCTTGAATTCGCTGATCGAGGAGACCGTCAATTTCAACACCCCAGCGGACGGAGCCACCGAGGAAACGGTCGAACGGCACACGGAATACACCGTTACCGAGCAAGACACCCTGGAAAATGCTTACAGCGCCGGATTTTCCACCGGGTGGTTATCGTTCGGACTTTCCTACGTGACGACCCAGACTCGCAGCCGCAACGTCTCCGCTGCGGTGGATGAGTCGATTGCTGTTGATGGCACAGAGACGGAAAGTGAAGAGTCGCTGACGACCAACAATCAGTTCGTCAGCGGAACTCTCCACGTCAGCGGAAGCGGGGGGACAGGCGGCTCCGGGGGATCAATCACCGTATCGATCGATTTGCTGGCCGACTTTCACCAGGGGCGATTCGAAACCATTCAAACTCTCGACCGGGAGGAGATCGTCCATGACACGACGTCAACGAACGGAAATACCAGTGTGCTGACGTACGAGATGGACCTGACGTTGGGGGACACTCAGACAGAGACGACTACCGTCGCTTCCAGTAACAACGACAGCACTCAGGAACTCACACTCACGGAAGAAACGGTCGATGGATTCAATCAATCCGACCTGTCCTCCGTCACACACACGCGGACTCCCACCGACCACTGGATCACGTATTTTGGTGACTCGTCCGGAGTGACGTTCCATCTGCATCGGGTTCTGGGGGCGAATGGCTGGACTGCCGACGATGAATTCGACGGGGAACATCAAGTCTCCTACCACAAGGAGGACGAGCAGGGCAACGTCCAACCCGGCGCCTGGGGGACCGGCGGCACCTACGACGAGACCAGCGGCTCCCTCGATTACGGCCAGGCCGTCAACCCGGATCTCAACTACCAACTGGGGGGCAGCATGTACCCCTTCTACAGTTCGGGGGGGATCAACTCCCTGGCAGTCGCCCTGTCGCTGGGTGGCGTCACTCCGCCCGCCGCTCCGATGGCGGACCCGGTTTCGGCCAACGTGTCCGACGGGCAGGGCGGCTACTGGATCATCTACACCAACGAACTCTACTACGACCATCGTCACTACGATGCGAACGGTCATCTGCTGGAGCGACGCACCGGTGCCCACAAGTCGCTCGGTCGCCCGGTGATGGACGTCACCGAGGACTTCAGCGAGAAGAAAGAGGATTCGCACCCCAAGGCGGCGGAACCGGCCACAGCGGCCAACGATCTGGCGCAAAGCATGCAGCCGTACGATGTGGACGGGGACGGCATCGCGGACTACGAGGATGATGACCTGGACAACGACGGGATTCCGGACAGCGAGGACCCGGACATCGACGGCGACGGCGTGCTCAACCGCAACGACTCCAACCCCTACCGCAACCGCCAGGCCGAACGCGCCCGCCGCGCCGCTGCCGGCTGGAAGTACGGCCTCTACCCGCCGCAAACGGAAGCGGAACAAATTGCCAACAGAATCAAGTACATCGAGAACAAGCTCGGACTCGCCAGTCGCGGTGGCCGCATCGTCCTCGATGAGAACGGTGATCCTGTTCTCCTGGCCGATGCATCTGGCAATAGACTGCCGCAACGCCTGCCGCCGAACTACACCGTCACCATCACGAAGTTTAAGAATGGATACAGAGATGGACAGCAAGGTGTCTTCTTCTACAAGGAGTATTCCGCATCCAGCCTGACGACTGGATTCACTTCAACCGTCTATGGTGTGGAAGTGATTTTCGTTCCGATTGGAGAGAACGACGACGTGTCGGAGTACATATTCCTTGATGGGAAACTCCGTGTCATTCGGCGAGAGCAATTACTCAATCTCAATAACGGAGCATCTGTCGCGTATCAAATCCTGGATGGGACCGTCCAAGGAACTGGAGCAGTAACAGCCGCCGCCTTGTTCTTCGTTCCTGGTCCGGAGGACTTGGTCATTGAAGGAGCACTCGCCACCAAACTCGGCCAACGGGGATGGAAACTCGTAGTCGACAAATTCGGCGAATTCTTTCAAATCTTTCGCAAAACTGATGATGGATGGGAAGAAGTTGCAGAGGAAGAAGTTGAAGAAGTCCTGGATGAAGTCAACGAAGTGCTCGAGGAGTTCGCCAGGAACAGAGATGTGCCAATCTATGGTCGACCTCAGGTCACTGGACCTGGACACGCCCAGAAGATTTTCAACATGGCGACAACAATGGCCGAATCAGGAAGCTACCGTTCCGTTTACATGCATTCAAAATGGTCAACAATCCTTAGAGGATCGGGTGTGAATGTCTTGCCAAACCGCCTTCCGGATATCGCTGGAATTCGCCTGAACGGAAAAATTGACATCATTGAAATCGCATCAGAAAGCGATTCGTTACTCGATCTTTTGACACGCAATCGATCAATTTGGGAACAGTTGCCGAAACACCTTCGAGGTGACATCATCATAATCGACCAACTCGGAAACTGGCCCCACGTTTTTCCCTGACCTGCCTCATGAACAATACTCCCCGTTGCATTCGGCAGTTGAATGTTGATTTCAACTCGGAATTCGCATTGCGGCTGGCACGACCAGATGATTCTCTTTGCGCAGAAGTGTCATGCCCGTGCGGTAATGATATTGTTTGCGTCCTTGGATACTATGTGAACTCTGATGCTGCAAATGGTAAACAGATATTTGTTGGACCATTGGGAATGAAATGTTCCACGTGTAGTTTAGAATCTGAGATCATGGACCCAGAAGTCCACGGATATAACGGTGAGATAGGTTCAAACACAACGATGCGTGGTAGCGGGCCTCGAAGGACTTGGCACTGCCCGACTTGTAAGAACGAATGGGTACGTATTGCGGTCGTATTCTCGTATCAAGTCGAGGTGGACGACGTCATGTCGAAGAGGCCAGAAGACTATTTTGACGTTTTCCAGTTGTTTGCTGAGTGTTACCGATGTAATGGAGTGAGTACAGTTTCACTCTTCGATTGCACATGAAGTGTCAGATAGCCGTGTGGCGTATAACGCCGTGAAGCTTATTTTGCGATATGATGAAAGAACATGCGTTCGTTTCATTGTGGCTGGGTGTTGCACCCTTATGGTCAAAAAACTGATCCGATGGGAATCCGAGTCAGTCAGAACCGATTCTTCGTTGCAGGGAGAGGAAAAGTCGGGGATCACTGACCGCTGCGGTAGCAGATTCTCGGTTCAACCGATCGCTGTTGACGGTCGAACCTGCGGAACGGCGCACACTCAACCGGCGTCATTCGTCGATCATCAGACATCGAAGAGCATCAGGCGGCACGTCTGTGGTAGTACCGCAGCAGACCGCCCAGCCGTTCGCTGCGTTGGACCTCACCTGCTGAACTTTCACCCTGATTCTGCGGTGCGATCAACTAATTGGAGAGTCCCTGATGATTCCGCTCGGCATGGTAGTGAGCCATTTGCAGCGTGTGTAGTGACTTGTCGCTGTCTGTCACTCATGGATCTCTCTCACTTAAAGTGAGGCTGACGACGTGTCGTCAGCACATTGGGTCACAAAAGACAGCGGGGCGGTTGATCGAAGAGGCTTGATTTCTCAGGGTAGGGGAGCCGACCTGCCTCGATCACCACACTCTGCTTCACACCGAAACTCCCTGATTGCGGGTGTTGGCTACACCTGCTTGACAATCAGACACGCGCGTGGTGCCGAGTATCATCGTGAGTGGACGACCAATCACCATCAGAAAAGTTCTTCGCTCTGTGAAGCCATCGAAGTCGGTTAACATAATTCGCATTATGTTGACCCCACTCGATGTCCCGTTGATTTCACAATCACAATGCTCAAGATCATGACGGCTGAGTTGAGGAAAACCCCCTGCATCAATGGATGCAGGGGTGGTGCCTGAGCGTCAGGCGCAGAGTGGGCAGCGGCCGTGTTCCTCGGGTGTCTGCAATCGAGGTGAGACCTCGTGGACAAACTCGCTGATGTCATACTCTCCCATCAGTGTGGCCTGCACATAGTGCCGCATCTGAGGCAGGTCGCACCAGCTAACCGTAATCGACTCGACCTGCAGGAAGGAATGTCCGTCCTCGTGTCGTTTCACGATCGCGTATTCCTGGATTGCATCCTCTGCCGTCGAGTCATTGACGAAGAAGAAGCCATTCAGTTCGAAACCGGTGCAGAGGCACCAAGTCGTCTCGATCAGCTGCCGTGCCAGCTCTTCAGCCGACTCAACCGGACTGATGCACCAGACGCGTCTGGTGTGAAGCATCACTCCCCTCCTTTCTGTCGCTCCTGCCGACGTCGGCGTCGTTTGCGGGCTTCACGGGAGCGGGCGATGGCCGCATAACACGTGAAGTACGTCACCGTATGATGCCATTGTTTTCCCAGTTCCCTGGGGCCGAGTGTCAGCGGCGGAAAGCCGCCCTGTTTGAGCCAGTCGAGTAAGGCTTGGCTCAGTTCGTCGACGCGGTCCCAGTCTCGCTGACCGAGCGCGTCGAGCAGACCTTGCAGTGTGGTGTCCGGGTCCATCACTCACTCCCCTGCGGCATCGCAGAACAGAGTCATGGCCCGTGGCCAGTACGTGATGCCACCGTCTCCGAAAGCATCCGGCTCGACGGAATAGGCATCGAGGCACTCCTCGTTCGTGCACTCGACTTCTAGAATGCAGTCGTCTGCATCGAAGATGCGGAGTTCACCGCCGCAGCTGCGGCAACAGCCGTCCTTGAGATCGACAGGAATCGTGTCATCGTCACTCATGAGTCTCTCCTCTGCTGTGAAAGGAACAGGCCACACTCGCGTTGTGGCTCAGGGGTTGGTCCCTGCCGGCAATCGACAGAGTGGAGAGAGACTGCCTGCATCAAGGCAGGAGCGCAAGCAGATGACGGGCGAATCCCATCAGAAGAGACTTCCCTGTCGGAGTTGGCGATCGTCGTCATCCGCCCGCTGGTGCTCAATGACTTTCAGCGCAGACTCATCACGAGAAAAATGCTCCTGCTGCTGTTTCGGCGACGGACGAAGCGGTGCGTAAGGACACGACTCCGGCGGAATCTCACGAACGACACCTTTGCCATTAAAGCCGGTGCGATAGACTCGCTGGGTTTCAAGAGTCAGGCTGTTGCCGTGGATCAGATACCCATAGATGTTCCGCAGTGCGAGGTTGATGGCCGCGATACGGACGGCTCTCACATCGACGTCGACCCCGACGTATTCCCAGTGCGGGTACCGCTCGGCCACCGCCATCAGCATGCGTCCTGAGCCACAGGCCGGATCGCAAACACTCTTCATGCGATACGTCTCTTCCTCGTCCCCCACGGTCAAGAGTGACATGGCCCTGCAAATTGGCATCGGTGAGAGGTAAAGACCGTTCTCCCCATAGCTCACGGCCCCTTCAAAGAGATCTCCCAGCACATCCTGCATCCCCTCCCGGCAGTCGGTTTCCATCGCGTCGATCACCGAGCCGTACAGCCGAGCGAGTGTGTCGCAGCTCCGTTTGCCCGGCTTTCCGTAGGAATGACGCTTCACGACGTCCATGTACTGATCTTCCAGTTGTCCGCCGGAGAGTGCACAGACCCCCATGTGCAGGAAATCGGCGAACACCTCGCCACGACTGAGACCCGACTGACGGGCCGCCTCATCGAGGAGTTGCAGGTGCTGCCGGTTGACATCATGGAAGAAGAATTCGCGGGCCAAGTCATCGGGGAGAATAGGCACGGAAATGCCGTATGTTGATCGTCGCAGCGAGACGCATCACGGCACGTCGTGGACCAACTGAGGTGATGTTTCCTCGTTGGAGGTTCTGAGAGTTCGAAGATCAACACGTTCGACCGGTTCCGGGTCAGGTTCAACGAAACCGAACAGGCCATCTCCCAGCAGGTGCAGCATCTCACGGGCAACCGGGATCTGGTGTTTGTTGATCGTTGGGGTGGCGAACATGTCTCGTGAAGTCTTCAGGACCAAATCGAGGCACTCCTGCCGTGTGGCACATGCTGTCCAGGGATGTGAGGCCCCGGTCAGAGTGCCGAAGTGGAAGCGGTGCGACCACCAGACGGCCCAGCGGCCGTCCGGCAGCGGTGCGATCTCATACTGCACTTCTGCCCGCTTGTTGGCGGGTTCTATCGTTCTGACTCCTTCGGAGTTCGCCAGAGCCGGGTCACGGACCTCACGGCACCATTGCTCGTGTTCTGCCCACCGGTCTTCGAGTGGTTCCAGTGTTTCCTGCAGGACTGAGCCTGAATCATCTCTGCTCGACTCGACCGGAATCAGTTCCGACCAGTCGATCGTGACTGTTTCCATCGACGGCGTGAGCACTACATTGGCCGTCTCCATCATCCGATGAATGTCGTTGATCTCCCCTTCCAGTTCGTGTCCGTGCAGGTTCAGCCGCACGCGATCCCCCACCGACGGTTGCTGGCGACGTGACGATGTCTCATCGTCTAGGTCCATGATCTGAGTCCAGACTTCCTCACGCTGGCTGAGTTCATCTGGCTCGATGCGGGTGAGCAGATCCTGAGGCACTTCGACCTCCTCGAAGGACGGGATCAGCTGCACGAGGGCCGTGTTCTCCGCATCATCGAGGGCGATGATCTCACCGAAGTACGTTTCCCCGTCCAGGTCGAACTCGACCGCATCCCCTGCCTCGAACAGTTCGAT
>JAGQQG010000014.1 GCA_020426325.1 Planctomycetaceae bacterium
CCACGATGATTTGTTCCTCGGCTTCCTGCAACTCGCCTGCCTGTTCACTACGATTCAACGGTTATGAAACCGGCTCAGATCATTGATACCATCGCCGTCCAGATCTCCGACACTGGCCAGAGAGCTTCCAAACCAGTTGTAGTCCTCCAACGTGGCTGAAAATGTACCTTCCGTGTCACTGATTTTCTGGTGAGATCTCACGGATCCGTCTGCGTTCATAAATAATATATAGACAGCGCCGCGGTTGATGCCGCCGTCATCGTCGCGGTAAGCGCCGACTGCCAGATCTGCGATGCCATCACCATCCAGATCACCCAGGTTTGTCAATGAACAGCCGAAGGTGTCGAGGTTGTCTTAATCAGCGGTGAAGTTACCTTCCGTGTCGCTGATCTTCTGGTGCGACTTGACAGTACCGTCCGAGTTGAGGAACAGGATCTGGACAGCACCTCGGTTCGTCCCAGTGTCATCGTCGCCTCTCACGCCAACAGCGATATCATTGATGCCGTCGCCATCGAAGTCACCCAAGTACGTTATTGATGAACCAAAGCGATTGTTGTTACTAGCTGTCTCTGTGAAGGTACCATCACCGTCACTAATCCTTGAAAAGGACGTCACCTCGCCGATCGTGCCGGCGAGCATCACGCGGCTTTCGAGGGCTTCGGTTGCGTGGAAGCCGGATGGCTTCGCTCCGCGTCGGACGCGGCCTCTTGTTGTCGGCCAATTAGCAGTCAAACCAACACGCAGTTCACGCAGCCAGTCGATAACCATGAGGGACGCCCAATGTGTGGAGAGGAGAACGACGTCGGATGGTCAAATTGGCTATTCCATGCCAACTCCCAATGTTAACTTGAACGCAGTCGAATCTCAACGCTCGCCACCAACTCTTATCTAAGCCCATCTTTTCACATCAGTAAACGTTGATGTGGCTGTACAAATAATGGTCGTGATCCCGACTCAGTAATAGCACAAAAGAGAAGCGAGCCGCCGGTGCGGGACCGGGGCTCGCTTCGGGTGGGAGTGGGATGCTGGCGGACGGCTGGGGGCCGCGGTCAGGGAGAGAAGCGGCCGACTGATCCAAAGCCACTCGGGTCACATCACCACCCCCGGACGGGGGATGCACAACAGATCAAGATGCAAGCGCGATCAACGGGCGAAGTCGAAAGCTGAGTCAGCGACCGCTCGCGGATTCGTAAAGCCGCTGGAGGAGGGGGCCTTTGCTGTCGAACTGGGTTCCTCCTGCTTGCTCCAGGGGAACTGCCATTTGGGAGCAGAGGAAGTCGGACGTGCGGGATGGACAGAAACAGACATTTGCGGCTCAGTTGTTGATGAAACCTCTCTGGGGCTGAGATCATCAGTTCTCTCAGGAGTGACAGCTGTGACTGCCATTGTGCGCGGCTGTGGTGCAGAGAGTTCAGCAGCGTTCGTGCGCTCACGACGCGGGAGACGCGTCAACTTGGGCAGTGGCAAATTTGCCTGTTGAGGACTCTGTCCACGGACGGTCGTGTCATCAGGCTCTTCAGGAGAAGTTGACGGAGTGTCGTTTGAAGCGACCAGGGTCTCCGCAGCAGGCTGAAGGACGGGACTGCCTGCCATCACCCAGCCGGTCCATTCCTTTTCGATGTCATCGACGTTCGAGATTCCATAATGCTTCTGGAAGGCCCCCTCCCAATCACCTTTCAGGGCATCGCCCAGGAAGGAGAGAAAGATCGTTCGTCCCGCCTCACCTTTTTTCTGTACTAAGTAGTCCGCCAGCGAATAGCCCTCGGCATATAAAGTGAGTACATCCTGCATGTCTTGCGGGTACTCTTTAATCCTGAGGAGTTGTGAAAGGGGAATCCGCTTAGAGGTTTGAATCACCTGATCCAGGAGTTTCGTTTGACGCAGACGTTCTGACTCATGTTCAACCAGAGTGGCAGCACCCTCATCGGCCCATCGAGGCAGCGGACATCGAAAGTGACAAGCGAAGATCATGTGGCTGACTTCATGGGGGAGCACCGAATCGAGGATGCGCTCCTCGGTCCCCTGAATGTCCATCTTCCAGCCGAATACCTCGCCGTTGTTGAAGGTGAAGGTCGTCGCGCCGCCGGCTCCGATGCGACCCGTCTTGCAGGTGATGGGGCACGGCTGCGACCAGTTGCCGGGTAGCGGTTCACCCAGCCAGGCGATGGCCAGTTCGTGACGATAGACCTCAGCCGCTTCGCCCACCTGTTTCGCGAACTCGGGCGACGAGGCGGAGACCACAAAGTTGCGGGTCTTGTAGGTGGCGGAAACAGCGACAGCGGGGCAGACAGCGACCAGGAGGGCGGTCGCCGCGAGGGCTTTGGCATCCATGCGCGGGTGTCTTCCAATGACTGGACCTTTGCTGCGGCTTCTGACGCATCCTGCTGGGAGAGGGCGTCTCACCTCTCACAGACTTCGTCACCACAACCAAGGTTTGAAGGGGATTGCCCGGGTTATTCGACCGGCGAGAAACCAGTCAATCCAGGCAGGGTGGGTCGATCACTTCCGCACAGTTGTCCTCAACGCACGGGCGATGGCACATTTACAGAGCAGACGGGGGGCCAATCCGGCGAAAAATGCCGAAATCTCTCAGAGCAACTCTGGAAACTGCACTTAATCTGCCCAATCACAACAGGTTGCGCCCCACCCGGCTCCAACGCTTTGCAGAGTTCGTCGCAGTCCTCCCACCCAGAGTCATGTAAGAATTGCAAGGAATCGGCTCGTCCGTTTTGCACATTCGGCAATTCCTGCTGAAACTTGGGACTATAGCAGTCATTTCTTCCGCCGCCTGCTGACATCCATTTTCTGATATAAGCTTTCATGAAGCCGATCTACGCTGGTGGCGGGGAACAATTGATGAATCTCACTCTTCTGGCAACTCACGTTGCGGTCTTCCTCTTGGGGATGGGGTTTGGTGCCCTGAGCAATGGACTCGCACGCAGCAGAATCGTCACAGCCTTGGGGATTGTGTGCGTGCCGATCTTCAGCCTGCTCACCCTGATCCTGCTCGACTTCAGCAATCACGCAGGCAATGGCACTACGGGAGACTGGTATCTCATCTATTCGATCCTCACGCTCGGCATCGTGCCAATCGTCTCCCTTTTCAGCGCAGCTATCAGTGGTGTCTGTGCATTGAAAGTCCAAAGGCTCTTCCTCGCTCTCAGATTGAGAGTCGCCGAGTAGGGAGAGAAGCAAAGGAAGGCAAAGAAGTCAGGCCAAGGGTTACAGTACGGCCGACCGGAGTTTACGACGCTTGGGGCGCACAACGACAGGACGAATCACACTCGGCGATCGAACCTCTGGAACATCTTGATAGCGGAATGTGTGTCATCTTGGACCGTTGGCCCTCGACCGGCGCCGGTCGGGGCATCCTGTGAGCCCACTACTTCACTCCAGGTCTATTCCGTTCAATCAGGCTCTACGTCACTTTAGTGTTCGGGAGCAGGGTGGCGGAGGCGGTGCCGACGGTCAGTTCAATGTCTGGTGACTGCGCGGTCGATTTGAGCATCGCGAGAGCGATGGGATGGCCCGTGGATGGAGAGAGGACGGCGGAGGTGATGTGTCCGGCCTCTTCTCCGGATTTGAGCGTGACAGCACTTCCGTGGAAGGGGACGGGGCCTCCATCGATTTGAAGTGTGCGGAGTTGTTTGTTGACGTGGCCGAGGGCGTCGAGGCGGGCGATGGGTTCCTGGCCCAGGTAGCAACCTTTATTGAAGCTGATCGCCTGACTGGTGCGGCCTGCTTCCTGAGCGATGTTGGCATCTGTGATGTCAATGCCGTAGAGAGGGAATCCGGCTTCGATACGGAGTGAGTCGAACACTTCTTTCGATCCTGGAGTCGCGCCGGCGTCGATTGAGCCATCCCAAAACACAACGAACCTGAAATCTACCGAGATGATCTCATACGCATCTGACAGAGTGAAGCCAACTCGACGAATGATTACTTCTCGCTCAAAAAGTTTTGCCGGTAGTTGTCCCCACATCGGGAGGCGATTCGTCTCGCAACTTTGATTGGAAAGCCAACCCAATGCATGTGGCCCGATCAGGCAGAGCGTGTTTTCGCCGGTATGGTCATTAATTGTGACATCTTCAGTGATCAGATACTTGTCAAGGTGTGAAGCAATGAATTCGTTGCTGCCGGGCACACTGTCTATCCATAGCGAGTCATCGGTGGCCGAGACGATTATGTGTCCGATAATTCGTCCCTTGATGTTTGTCAGGAATGCCTCGCAGCCTTCACCTGGACGGAGCTTTTTGATGTCATTTGTGCAGAAGTTGTGTAAGAACGACAGTCGGTCGCTGCCTCGCAGTTCGATCTGTGTGCGAGGCCCGAGATCGAACACGGCAAGGTCGGTGATTGCGTTGTTGTATTGAGTAAGTTGGTCGGGCATCGATGGGAATGATTTGTCGAAGTGGGTTTTTTGTCGTATCACTCTTGTAGCGAGGTAACTCTTGCGAAGGCTCGACGACGGAGTCGTCGGATTCCTGGAGAATGCAGAGGCTTCATCGCTGGTGGGGGGTCAGGTGGATGTCATCGACGCAGAGGGTGCCGGTGGCGCCGTTCAGTCCAAGTTGCACGATCGCTTCACGAGCGCGTGTCGGCACTGCGATTCGATCGGAAGCGGTCGTCCAGACGGAGACATCATTTCGCCAGGGACCGAGGGTTGCGTTGCCGATCGGCAATCGTTTGGTGTCGTAGAAGTGGATGATGAGAGCGGGACGCTCTGAGGGTGTGCGGCCTTCGCGAACATTTGCGGAACGGTATTGAGCGGACACCGTGATGGTGTCAATTCTGCTGCCATCAATCGCAAAGGCCTGCAGAACGTGAGCGGTTCGCCCCGGCTCGTCATTGTCAAAACAGATGTACTGATTCCCTTCGGGGGCGTCTTCGGTCATGATTGCACTGCGACGTTGATAGTGCCAGTGATCGAACCGACCCGTCTTGAGGTCGGCCGCCTCGAAGCCTGCGTTGATGATTTCTGGTGACAATGGGTCTGGTTTGACCTGTCGCAAATCTTCAGACTGGCCCGTCATGGGGACGAAGAGTGTCGGCTGAAGTCGAGTGGCGACTAGTTTGCCCTCCTGTTTTTCAAAGAGGTGAAAAACCTGCTGATAGCGTTCACCGAGCGGGATGATCATGCGTCCTCCCTCAGCGAGCTGGTCAATGAGTGGCTGCGGGACCGACTCGGGTGAGCAGGTGACGACAATCTTGTCGAAGGGGGTATGTTCGGGCCAGCCGAGATACCCGTCGCCGATTTTCGTGTGGACGTTGTCATAGCCGAGTCGCTTGAGTTTGCTTGCCGCCTGCCGCCCGAGCGGTTCGACGATTTCGATCGTGTAGATGTCTTTGACGAGGCCTGAGAGTATGGCTGCCTGATAGCCGCTGCCGGTGCCGATTTCGAGGACTTTGTCCTCGGGTTGAGGATCGAGTGTCTGAGTCATGTAGGCCACGATGTACGGGGGAGAGATGGTCTGCTTGTGACCGATGTCGAGTGCCTGATCGAGGTATGCCAGTTCTCGGAGCGATGGACGTACGAACTCGTGTCGTGGAACAGCACGCATGACAGCGAGGACGCGATCGTTATCGATGCCTTCAGGAGCGATGAATTGAGTGACCATTGCCTCTCTGGCAACAGTGAATCGATCAGGCTGTTGCCCTTCTGCCTCACACGTCGGGATGGTCAGCCAACCTACGATTGCGATCAGGGCAATTCTGCGAAAATAAGGAACACATGCCATGTTGAAGTAATCTCCTTCTCTGGAGATTCTGAGGGACAAAGACTGGGGACGTCGTTAACCGCAGTTGTGAAAGTCCAAAATCCCAGTTTCGCGTCACAAGTATGCCAATGACGGCTTGGGAATGGTCTCAGAGCAGTATAGCGGACTGCTCGCGCAGGAGTTTGAGGGAGATGAAATCGGGGCGAGAATTTCGTCATTGGAACCGATCTTTTCCCGGTTTGCGGTGATCCGGTAATATCCCGGCGGCGTTTTCCCGGTGACGACCCATATGTGACTTCTTCGCAGGCCGAATCCGGCATGTCCTATCAGCAACTTGATTCAGACCGAATTGTCGAGACGGTGCAGACCCTCCATCGTCGCATGAAGGAGCGGTTTCCTCAGGCTGGGCTGGTGGGTGTCTGTGAGAAACTGCTTGAGATCGCCAGGCAGGCGCGTGTCCGGTCTGCTGAAATCGCCCGACCGATGGTCTGGGTTCGCGTGCTTTCGGGTGTGGTCATCGTTACGTTGCTGGTGGGGTTTGGGTGGACGATCTCAACGGCGAAGATGGAGGGAGAGACGCTCACGATCCCTGAGTTTGTTCAGGTGCTTGAAGCGGGACTGAATGATCTGGTCCTGATCGGGGCGACGATCTTCTTTTTGATGACGATGGAGAGTCGCGTGAAACGGGGTCGTGCATTGAAGGCGATTCATGAGTTACGGTCGATTGCCCACATCATCGACATGCATCAGTTGACCAAGGATCCTGAGCGATTGCTTCATCGGGGAAAGGACACACAGTCGTCTCCCAAGCGGACGATGACTCAGTTCGAACTCAGCCGATACTTGGACTATTGTGCTGAGATGTTGTCGATGACCAGTAAAGTAGCAGCCCTGTATGTGCAGGGATTTGAAGATGACGTTGCAGTCGCGGCTGTCAACGACATCGAGAATCTGACCAACGGAATGTCGCGAAAGATCTGGCAGAAACTGATGATCCTGCATACGGTTGATCAGATCGACGTCGAGAAACATGAGAGGCATAAGGAGAATGCTGGTGCTTGAAAGGATGGCATTGCACACGAGAATTGTTTCGCTCGCAGTTTGTGTGTGTCTGTTTTCGATGGGATGCGAGGGACAAGAGTCGACAGTCCCCACAGAGACGCCTGCTGAGGTCGCTGAGAGCACCGTGAAAGCTATCGAGGCCCCAGCGACGGAATCAGCCGCCGCTGAGACTCCTGTTGTCTCACAGGAACCTTCACCTGAAGAACAAGCCGCTCGTGAGGCGTTTCGAGCGATGACGGCCGAAGGGGTGAGCCCGGAAGAGGTTGATGCGGCCACAGAGAAGCTTCAGGAACTCGGAACAGCCGCGTTGCCTGTTCTGGCCGAGGGGTTGAAGTCCGAGGAGTCTATTCATCGGGAAATGGCGGCAACGATGCTCGCCCTGATTGGAAGCGGTGCGAGTTCCGTATCGGACGCGTTGATCGCAGCATTGGGTGACAAGTCTGACTTTGTTCGAGCCAACGCTGCCACCGCACTCGCTCAGATGGAAGGACAGGCTTCGCATGTCATTCCCGTCTTTGGCGATTTTCTGCAGAGTGAGGATGCAAATTTGCGCATGATGGCAGTCATGAACCTCGGGGTTCTTGATCCGGCTGATGCCAAACCTCTCGTCAATCAGCTGATTGCGACGCTCGACAGTGACGATCCCACGATTCTGCGCCCTGTCGTGGAATTGCTAGGCAAGATGGGACCGGATGCGAGTGACGCACTTGTCGCCATCAAAGCCCTGGACACCACTGATGACGACGAACTGGAGACAACTGTCAATGCGGCTGTGATGCAGATTGAAGCAGGCGCTGAGTAGCGTTTGGCAGTCAGATGGTCAACGGTTGGTAATCGTGACGCCGGGCAGGTGCTCGCGCAGCCAGTCTCGATCGGCAGGCGTGACATCGATTCGGTAGGCGACGACCTCCTTGAGCTGTTGCAACGGCTCAAGTTCACGCAGTCCAGAGCTGGTGACGAGTGTGTCCGAACAGTTCAGGCTGACAAGTTCGGTCAACGAAGCAAGGTGTCGTAGCCCCGCGTCAGTGATTTTGGTGTCTCGCAGATCAAGGCTACGTAAGGTCGTGAGTGATAAGAGTAACATCAATTGTCGATCGCCGAAGTCTTTGGATCTGACTCTCACCTCGATCACATTCTGATGCTCATCACGTTTGATCACTGCTCCGATGAGTGAGAGTTGAGCGAGGCAACTGCGAATCGAGTTTCGATAAACTGTCTCGACAGACCTGCGTGTCCCTGACGACAACTGGTCCTGATGCTGTCGTAAATTCGTGATGGCTCGGAGTGACGAGGCGGCCATGTCAGAGTCATTCGATTCCGACATGCGAGTCAAGAGTGCAAGAATCTCCTCAGCAGCGATGTCGTTTCGGACAGCTGTCGTCAGTTGGGGCACAATCGAAGCACCACGACTCATCAACCGGCGGGCCGCCCAGTCACTTTGGATGAACGAACGACTCGTGAGTTCCCCAATCAACCGGTCGATCTCTGTGGTCCGGTCAACGGATATCTCGGAAGGTGAATTGATCTCATCAGCGAGCACGCAGAGAGACATGTCGATCCCAGCCGCGCACAACACGATCGCAGTGAGGAAGGGCAGCCTGATTGACAGCGCACAAGTCGTCACTTGTCAGTCCAGTAGTCGGCGACCAGGACATCGGCCACGACCGGTGTCACGAGTTTGACGAATTCCTGGTGTGCCGGATGAGGCAGGTAGGTTGCCCGGTCCTCTTCCGACTTGAATGTGACCAGAAAGCAGTGTGTCAAACCCTTGGACAGGTTCTCTGGACTGTTCTCTTCGCCCCATTCAAAGTCATGAATGGCATCGATTTTATCTGGGAGCGCGGTGAAGGCAGTGACAATCTCATCGATCTTTTCCTCACTGGCATCCTCCTTGAACTTGAACAGGACGACATGTCGCAGCAGGCGGTCAGATTCTGCAGGTTTGGATTGTGCGGAAGGTGTTGACATGAGGATCACAACTGGAACGGTCAGTAAAAGCACGGTCGAAAATAGGGAAGGGCGTTTCATGGATGCAGTCCGGGATTTATTAATGGGAAGGTTTGCAACCCCATCTTGACGTCGCTGAGCGCATTCGCCAAGGAACAATGAGTGTTTGACGGGTTGGCAGTTGCGAAAGACTGCCGTATGTTGTCAGTAAATATCATGTCCTTGTCTGATCATCTCACAGCATGACTCCGCCTCACATATCGACTGACCGCGATTCGATTGTTCCGGCAGAGAGCCTGGTGCATCAAGTTGAAGAAGCTGCCTCGCTCATTCGTCAGCGATGGTCGGTTGCCCCCCGCATGGGCATCATTCTGGGGACGGGGCTGGGGAACTTTGCCCGTGAGATCGATGCTGAAGCCGTCATTCCTTATGGCGAGATTCCTCACTTTCCCAGGTCGACTGCGATTGGACATGCGGGGCAACTCGTCTGCGGCCGACTTCGAGGATTGCCGGTCGTTACGATGGAGGGGCGATTTCACATCTACGAAGGTTATCCTGCCTGGCAGATCACGCTGCCGGTTCGTGCGATGCATGCTCTGGGTGCTGAGATGCTTGTTGTCTCCAACGCGGCGGGGGGGGTGAATCCCTACTTCCGGACGGGAGACGTGATGGCGATTGAGGATCACATCAATCTCATGGGGGCCAATCCGTTGATCGGTCCGACGAACGACGCATTAGGCGATCGTTTTCCCGATATGAGTTGCCCGTACGATTTGGATCTGATCGAGCAGGCACAATCAATTGCCCGACGAGAGGATTTCGTCTGTCATCAGGGCGTGTATGTTGCCCTGACCGGACCGAATTACGAGACTCGCGCGGAGTACCGTTTTCTCCGCAAAATCGGAGGAGACGTGATCGGTATGTCGACGGTTCCTGAGGTGATTGTGGCTCATCAGCTTCGTCTCCGCGTGCTGGCTTTGTCGACCGTCACGAATGTCTGCCTGCCGGATGCGTTGGGGGAAACGGATGGTGTTGAAGTCGTTGCTGCCGCTACGCAGGCCGAGCGAAAGTTGCGGGCAATCGTGTTGGGGATCGCTGAGCAACTCATCAACTGATTGAGTGAGGGAATCATGGAGAAGTTACGTGTTGGTGTGATCGGAGCGGGAGGCATCGCAGCCAAGTTGCATCTCCCTGAGATGGTAACGGTCGAGGATGCTGAGGTGGTGGTCATTAGCGGTCGAAGGGAGTCTCGACTTCAAACACTCTGCAAGAAATTCGATGTGCCTCGATGGTCACAGTCGTATGAGGAGGTGATTGCTGACCCGGAGATCGATGCCGTCATTGTGGCGCTTCCACATCCGTTACACGTTCAGTACGGACTGATGGCACTTGATGCGGGTAAGCACGTACACATGCAGAAGCCGCTGAGCACCTCGCTTGAAGAGGCCGATCAGTTTGTAAAGGCAGTCGAACAAAGTGACAGGACGGTGCTGGCATTACCGTTCGTCGCGCGACCGCATGTCCATGCTGCGAGAAAGCTGATCGCAGATGGTGTCCTCGGACAGATCTCATCGGCCCATGCACGGTTCAGTCATGGGGGACCAGAAGTCTACTATGCGACAATTCAGCAAATCCTCGCAGAGGAGACGGATGACGACCTGTGGTTTTTCGATGCATCCAAGGCAGATGTCGGCGCGCTGTTCGATATGGGCGTCTATGCGATTGCTACGCTGGTAACGGTTCTCGGATCGGTCGTGAATGTCACCTGCCGAATGAGCACCGTCGCCAAGCCCACGACTTTGGAGGACACGGCCTCACTGATATTGGAATTTGAGGACGGAATTCTTGGCACAGCGGAGACCGGCTGGTGCGACGGAGCGCGGACGTACGAATTCTCAATCCATGGGACCAAAGGCAAAGTTGTGAACCCGAGCTTAACGTCAGAACTCATTCACTGTCGTCCGAGCTCCAAGATCGACGAAGATGCTCCACTGGAGGAAACGCTCGTCGACACATCTGCCTGGCCCGATGTGCACTCGCATCAACATTGGGTCGATTGCATTCGCGAGGGAGTGCAACCGCCACTCTCAAACGCGAGTACTGCCCGTCACATCACGGAGATCATGTTGCGAGGTCGGGAATCCGCTCAGTCCCAGTGCACTGTGGATGTAAAATCACGCGTCACTCACTGACGAGGAGGAGAGGCTTGCGGTTGTGAGTGTGCACTCGTCATGGACAAGTGTGACAAGCGTGTCACACTCTCACAGCACACCAGTTGTTGGTCCTAAAAAATGTAAAGACCTCAATTGCTGTCACTACAAGTTGTTCTCTTCACGTAATTCCCAAGTCATCCCTCCCGGCGTTCGATACCTTCCATTGGTCAGAAACGAGTCTGGCCTATCAGTTCACAATTGAAATGTGAAAGTGTCGCAATCAGGAGGGTTGTCCGGTGTCATTTCGCTCATGCTGCCTATTTGTCTGTCTGTTGTCGCCGAGCGTGACCTACGCTCAAGGCCTGTTTGATGGGGGGCTGATTCGACCCACATCACCTCAGTACAACGACTTTATCAGTCCCATGACCAACCCGGTCTTCTTCGAAGATCCGCGAAACTTGACCGAAGCGAGGCTGATTTTTCTCAATCACTCCGTCCCGAATTCCCTGGGAGGCGGCGACGTTCAGCTGTACGCTCTCCAACTTCGTGCGTCGCTGACCGAGAATCTGTCCTTCATCGCGACCAAAGACGGATTTGCCGTGTCTGACAGCCCGCTAGTCGACGACGGCTGGGCGGATGTTGCGGCTGGATTGAAGTACAACCTCATCCAGGATCCTTACTCACAGATGCTGTTGAGTGCGGGGGCAACGTACGAAATGCCCATCGGGTCGACTCGGACTCGTCAGGGGAATGGTGACGGCGAGTTCAACATCTTCGCCACCGGTGGTCTTGAGTTCGTCGAGAACTGGCATTACGTCACAGCGTCAGGTTTCCGTCTGCCGGTCGATACGAATGCCGAAAGCCAGGTGTGGTACTGGTCGAACCACGTTGACCACAAGTTCGGCAACACCGGTTTCTACCTGTTTGGTGAAACCAACTGGTATCACTGGCTACAGTCAGGATCGGCCTTCCCGGCTCCTGTCGAGGGGCTGGACCTGTTTAACCTCGGCTCGGTCGGGGTTGCGGGCAACGACATTGTCACAGGTGCGTTGGGTGTGAAGTACAAGCCGACGGACAATATGGAAATCGGTTTTGCCTGGGAAATCCCGTTGACCGATCGCAAGGATATTCTTCAGGATCGCCTGACGGTCGACTGGATTATCCGCTACTGAGTTTTGTCCCTGTGTATCCCGAGAGCAACACGAGTCCTTCGGCCGCGTGTGCCAGCAGCGGGGCGAGGAGTGGCAACAGAAACCGCTCCCCCGCTGCGATCGGGATGTACCAGGCGAACATCACAGTCAACAGGCAGGTCCAGATCACCAGTAGAACATGGATGGGCTTCGGCTGGTAGATGACTGTGGCCAACCCAAAGATCAATAGCGGGACTCCAAACAGCACGCGGCTATCATCCAAAGGGAATGGTCCGAGCATCCGCACAAGGATGAAAGCTTCCCACGCCAAACCGGTCATCTCCCGCTTGACCATGTCACTGATCGTGTGTGACTTCCAATAGCCGCGACCCGCTTCGCCGACGGTCATTCGCTCCGAGAGTTCTACCGGCTGCTCAAACTCGTCAACGAACAGCAGCCAGGTGTTGACGTTGTAGAGCGGTGAACCGTATCGCTTCACGTTTCGGCTGAGCAGTGGTGAAGACACGATCAGCCAAACAGCCAGGATAAACACGATCGATTGGATCGTACGTCCGATTGTGTAGTCTCGCTTCTCTTGCGCGAATCGAGTCGTGTGACTGCCAAGGTACAGAAGAACATTCCAGAGCACGACTCCCACGACCAGCGGAACCCCAGTCCCCTTTGTCAAGTAGGCGAGACCGAGCAAACCGCCGATGAGCAGAGACCACTTCAAACGCGGTGATGCAACATCGCGGGCAGCGATATCGTAGATCACTCCTCCCCAGAGAATCATCAGCACGTCGCAGACGACTCGCGTCGAGAACTGGCAGAATGCCATGTTGATGGCCAATAGCACGCAGAAGATGCCCGCCGTGAGCAGAGTCGTGTGGCGAGCAGTCAGCCAGGTCAGTAGCCCGAGCGTACTCAACCCCAACATGGCTGACAGCCCTCGGCCAAATTCGAGAGTGGGATAAATCGAGAGCAACCCGATGTAGAGCGGGTGGCGATTGGCTTCCGTGAAACGCCCTTCGTAGAGGTCGCGGATCAATTGTGAGATTCCCCCCGCATCGTGCACTTCAGAGGCCGTGTTAAGGAATGCGAGCTGATCGTCGTCGGACGGATCGTCGTAGATGGAGAGTAATCGCCCACAGAGAATGATGAAGATCAACACTCCGATCGCGATCAGGGTCCAACCTGCGCGTCGATTCTCGACCGGCTTGATTTCGCGGAGCCGTGTGATCAGTTGACTGACGAGGCTCGTCCTGGAGTTTGGCGATCGGTCAGGACTCAAATGTGTCTTCATCAAATGAGTCACTCGTTCGTGACAGCCAAGGGGATTTCCAACTGAGACGGAGGCGGATCCAGGTGTTGGCGATGTTCAGCCACCAATGCGTCAATCCTGGCGATGATCTCAGGGTGAGCTTCGTTGATGTTGTATTGTTCGCCCGGATCGTGACCCAGATGGTAGAGCAGGGGAGGATCATGCGTCACGCGTGTCTGACTGTCTTTGCGATACGACGTCTGAGTGAAATAATGAGCCTTCCACGGCCCGAGGCGGGCCGCCATCAGGGTCGTTCCGCGGTAGTAAAGTACTGCCTTTCGTTTCGAGGGACCTTCGTCGAACAGGACGGAAGACAGGTCGACGCCGTCCATTATTCGGTCGGACGGGAGGTCAGCACCGGCGAGCGTGACGCAGGTGGTGAAGATGTCCATCGTGCTCCCCAACTCCTGGGTGACGCGTCCAGACGGTACACGACTCGGCCACCACGCGATGGTCGGCTCACGCATGCCGCCTTCGTAGGTGGTTCCTTTGCCGTCCTTCAACAGTCCCGCGGAGCCACCATGTTCATTGAAGGTTAACCAGGGGCCGTTGTCGCTGGAGAAGAACACGAGTGTCTGTTCGTCCAGATTGAGGTCCCGTAACGCTTGTAGCACCTGACCGACAGACCAGTCGACTTCCTCGAGGCAGTCGACGTACAAACCGCGTGCAGACTTTCCGACGAATTCATCAGAGCGAAACAGTGGAATATGCACCATGCTGTGCGGCAGATAGACCAGGAAGGGTTCCTCCTGATGTGCCCGGATGAAGGAGATGGCCTCCTCGGTGTAACGGCGGGTAATTGTCGTCTGGTCAGTGGGCCGTTCAATGACTTCGGTCCCCCGGAGGAGAGGAACGTTCCAATACTCGATCTTCGGGTTCCAGAAGGCCTCGCGTCCAGGAGGGGCCACGTCATTCAGGCGGTCCATATCATTGGAGTAGGGGATGCCGTAGTAGGTGTCGAAGCCATTGTTCGTCGGCAGGAACTGGGGGAGGTGGCCCAGATGCCATTTCCCGAAGCATCCCGTCGCATACCCCTGGGATTTCAGGGCCTCAGCGAGTGTGATCTCCGTTTCAGGGATGCCTCCCCCGGAGTCCGGGAATAGCACGCGTCGCTTGTCGCTGCACATGCCGTTGCGAATGGGGAGCCGGCCGGTCATCAGGGCTGCGCGACTCGGGGTGCAGACCGGGGCAGCGGAGTAGAACTGTGTGAACCGCAGCCCCTCACTCGCCATGCGGTCCAGATTCGGTGTCCGGATGGTCGGATGTCCGAAGCAGCCCAAGTCACCGTATCCGAGGTCATCCGCATAGATGATTACGAAGTTCGGGCGACGCTCCGCTGCTGGGGCCGATGTGGTAAGGCTGGCCAAGAGTGCGCCCGCCCACAAAAGAGTCATTGGAGATACCAGTCCCGCGGCACGGTCTATCATGCGTGGCTCCGTGAATTCGGGTTGTCATGTCAGGGAAATGTCAGTCGCCAGTCTAAACGAGAGGTGCTCCTGCGGACAGGAAACGATGTGGATCTCTCGCTCACAGGTAACTCTTGGTCGTGATGGGTGTTAGGGCTTGTGCGGACTGCTTCGAAGGTTCGTTGAAAAATGATCCACAAACGAATCATTCGATCCCGAATCATCCTGATGACAATCATGGTTTCGGAAAACCTCCAGCCGGTGATCCTTCATGGTCGAAGAATGAAATGGCGAAATATTCGTGTGCGAACGACGTCCGGTCATCGATTGGTCGGACTGCGACACGCTCAGGGAGGGGCAACGGATGGGGTGTGAATCACAGCGTGGAGAGTCCGCGCTGATTGAGCAGTTAATTGCTCTGGCAAGCCAGCTTCAGGCAAGAATATCTGAGACCTGCGAATCGCTGGGGGTGAATGCGCCCCGGTTCGCGGTGCTGCGCGCTATTGCCAAAGAAAGCGATCACGGCTGCTCCCAAACCGAATTGGCGAGTCACCTGGGGCTTTCAGAGTCCAACGTTTGTGCACTGGTCGAGCGGCTGCGATCCTCCGGAATGTTATTCCGGTTCCGGTCAAAGTCCGACCGTCGGCGAAGCGTGCTTGTGCTGACGGAGCAGGGGCGAGCACTGGCGGAGGCCGTCACACGCGCCCAGGAAGCTGAGGCCTGTGCCGTGATGTCAGCTCTCGATGTCGAACAACAGCACCATCTGCAAGAGTTGGTCCTGCGACTTTGTGAGCACCTCGCCTCAAGAATATCAGTTCCCTCGGAGGTCGGCAGGTCTCTTCAAAAGTCGCTTGAGATTCAATCTTCAACCCGAACTACGCGGAGGGCGTCATGAACGGATTGCTCTCTCGATGGAATCCGGCCCATCGACACCGGCGTACGCGCTGTCTGGTGTGGATGATGGCCGTCTGGTTGCCGCTGTCGTCTGTGGGGTGTTCGCGTCCGTTCTGGCGAGATCAGGCCGATCGGGATTCGTACGAAGCCATCAGTCAGAACCTCGATGATCCCCGCTGGGCGGTGCCCCGGATCGACATCACTCCCGATCCCCGCAGCCGATTTTACAGCCCATATGATCCGGACTACGAACCACTTCCGCCAGACGACCCGCATGCCCATGTTTACATGCATTGGGTTGATGGCTGGCAGGGTTATGAGTGCTGGCATTCATTCGGCGACGCGATGAGTGTCGAGAACCCGCAGTGGCTCGCACCCTTCGGCCTGCGAGCGGAGAACTATGATCCTGAAACGGGCGAGTATCTCCAGCCGCTTCCGCAGATTGAAAACCTAACTCTCTGTGAGGCTCTGGAACTGGCCTTGATTCATAACCGCGACTATCAAACTCAGCTCGAGAATGTTTTCCTGCGTGCATTGGAAGTGACTGCCGAGCGATACCGGTTCGCGGTGCGCTATGTGGCAAATGGACGGGTACCGGGTGTGGATTCGACGACGACTTTTCGTCCTGAGGGAGGGACAGACACGTCGGTGCTGAACAGCAACTTCGGCGTTGGCCAATTGTTGCCGACGGGCGGACAATGGTTCATGGAGTTGGTGAACAACACGATCTGGCTGTTCGACGGACCAAATCAGACGCAGACGGCATCCACGCTGGCATTCTCGCTGACACAGCCGCTCCTCTTCCAGGCAGGCCGCAAGGTCGTGTTGGAGAACCTCACACAGACCGAACGCAACCTGCTTTACGCAGTGCGTGATCTGGCGAGGTTTCGTAGGGAGTTTTTCACTGATATCGTGGGTGGTGGCGGAGCGTCACCTGGCTATCTCAGCTTGATGCAGCAGCTTCAGCAGATTCGGAACACGCAGGCGAATATTTACCGTCTGGAAGAGCAGGTGGAGATTCTCAAAGAGAACTCTTCGAGGCGACCGGACTGGTCACGGGAGGAACTGCTTGCGTTGCCACCCGAGTTGGCCGCCAAGCCTGAAGATGATCGTTTCCCCCCTTCGGTACGCGAGTTCATCAAGTTTGAACCTCGCGGAGAGTTGCTTTGGTTCGGAGAGATGACGCCGGAACAACGGGATACCCTGCTCTCGCTAAGTGACGATCCCGCGTATCAACGAGCTGTGACGCAGATCAGTCAAGGACTGACAACAGAGACTCTGATCCTGGACGTTTTGAATTTACAGTCGACTCTGGCAGGGACGATTACAACTCTGCGAGACCAGGAGCGAAGATTGCAGGACTCACTCGACGCCTTCAAGATTTTCCTGGGGTTGAGGACAGACTTTCTGGTCACGCTCGACGACACCTTGTTAGTTCAGTTTCAGTTCCTGGATGATCGGTTGCTTGAGCTTGAGCAAGAGGTCCGGGCATTTGCTCCCTTTCGAGGGCAACTCAACTTTGATGAACCCGATCCCAAGAAAGTCCGAGTCGTTGTCGAGCGTTTCGAACAGATCCTGGATGATGTGGAAGAGAGCGGGCTAGCTCTCGTTCGCGAGGACTTCGCTCGATTGGAAAAGATCTATGAGGAGCGTCTTGCCGGGATGGAATCAGACACCGAGCGAGACCGGCTCAAATACGATGTTGCCCGTGACCGCCGCTTGTTTGACGATTCGGCCTATGAGATTGGAGTTCTGAGAGAAAGAACTGAGCAAATTCTAAGTCAGCTGGATCGACCGGATGCCACGAATGAAGAGGTCAAAGCGTGGGTATTTGACCTGGGATTCTTTCAGGAAGACCTGTTGACCTATTTGGGGACGCTCCAAGCCGTCGAGATTGGTCTTCGTGTCGATTCGGTCACAACCCAAGACTTCGACCTGACGCAGGAACAGGTTGTCGCGATCGCTTTGGAGAACCGTCTGGATCTCAAGAATTCCAGAGCTCAGGTGATGGATGCAAGACGGAAGGTCGAGGTTGCTGCGAACGCACTCCTCTCGAACCTTGATCTGGTGTTCGAGGGCGATCTGAATACGCCCGGCCCGGTGGGGAATACGAATCCTTTCGAGTTTCGGGCGGACAGCAGTGAACTTCGCGTTGGGGTTGCGTTTGATGCCCCACTGGATCTCAACAACGAGCGAAACATCTACCGGGCCGCTCTGATTGATTATCAGAGAGCGCGGAGAAGCTACATGCTGTTTGAGGATCAGGTAAAGCAGGATGTTCGTGTCGCTTGGAGGCAGCTTCAGGTCCTTGAGCGAAACCTGGAGACTGCCCGGCAGTCGATCCGGATCGCAGCGGCACAGTTTGACAGTGCTGTCAGTTCCGCATACGCCCCCAAAGGAGTCGGGGGAGCCCGGGTCTCAGTTCCCGGATTAAGCGGACAAAACATCCAGAACGCATTGAGAGCCATCCTGAGCGCCCAGAACAACATGATTGGTTTCTGGGTCAGCTACGAGCAGAACCGACTTAACATCTACAGGGACATGGGTATTATGGAAATAGGTCCAGACAACGTCTGGAACGATCCCTTTTACCGGGAACTCTGTGGAGCGGGCGATTTCTGCCCGGGCGGTGTGTACGGAGCGCAGCCACCAGCGGAATCTCTCCAGGGATCCGAGACCGGAACAAGCGATGACACAGGAAGCGAAAGACTCGATGAATCAGCCGAACTCAACGAGCCACGAGAAGGAGAGAACGTCTGGTCGCTGGATGGGGCGGTTGGTCCTGCTGATGCTGATCGGGGGGATGATCGCAGCAGCGGTCTACGCGACTCCGACGATCAAGGAGAAATTCGCCGGGTCGGATGGAAACAAATACTCCCATTTGGTCACTGACGTCTCCTACCGTGGCCCATTCCTGCTAACGGTGAATCTCAAGGGAAACCTCGACAGTCAGCAGAACGTGACCGTGAAGTCAGCAGTCGAAGGCTCGACGACGATCATCAGCATCGTGCCCGAGGGGACATGGGTCGAGGAAGGGGAGGTCGTCTGTGTGCTGGATGGTTCCCAGTTGGACGACCAGGCGAAACAGCAGGCGATCACTGTCGCAAATGTGACCGCCAGCGAAATCTCCGCGAAAGAGGCCCTCGATGTCCAGCGACTGCAAAACGAGAGTGACATCTCACTCGCCGAGACCGCTTTGAAGCTCGCCGAACTGGACTTGGAGAAATATAAGAAAGGTGAACTCGAAAAGCTGAGAAGCGAACTGGAAGGCAACCTGGCGATCGCCCAGGAAGAAGCTTTGCAAGCCAAAGAGTCACACGAGTTCAACAAGCGGCAGGTCAAAAAAGGATTCGTTCAGCAGAACGAACTTGAAGCGTCTCGCATTCTCGTTCAGCAGAAGAATCTCGCCGTGGACAAAGCACGAGAAGAACTGAAAGTCCTGAACGAGTTTGACAGCATACGAACGCTGGCTGAGTTGGAGTCCAATGCGGCGGAACTCAAACGGGATCTGGAACGTGTCAAGCTGAAGGCCGCAGCCGCAGAGGTTCAGGCCGATCAGAATTATCAAGCTGCCCAAAAGTCAGCGGCGCTGGAGAAGGAAAAGCTCGAAAAGCTGCTCACGCAGGTCGAGAAATGTACGCTCCGTGCACCTCAGGCAGGAGAGGTCGTGTTTGCAAACCTCACACGCCGAGGCCGAGGGGGAAGCGAAGGACCGGCCATCGAGGAAGGTGCGACCGTTCAGGAACGTCAGGACATCTTCAACTTGCCCGACGTGACAAAGATGAAGGTCAGCGCCCGAGTGCACGAGTCGCTGATTGGCAACTTGAGACTTGGCCTGCCCGCCAAGATTTATGTTGATGCCAGACATGATGAATCGTATCGAGGTCAGGTGTCGCACATTTCGTCCGTCCCCATGTCGGGAAGTTGGCCGAATTACGATCTTCGCGAGTACGAAGTCGAGGTCAATCTCACAGACTCGGAAGCCAAGGTCCGAACGCTCAAACCAGGGTTGACGGCTCAGGTCGAAGTGTTTGTCGACAGTCGTGACAACGTCCTGCAAGTTCCGATGCAAAGTGTTGTCGGGATTATCAGCAAGTACTTTGCGTGGGTGCTGGCTTCCGATGGACCGCAGCGACGGGAACTCAAGATTGGCCAATCGAATGACACGAACGTCGAAATTCTGGATGGTGTTGCAGAGGGCGAGAGGGTCGTCCTCAATCCTCGCACTGGATTCGCGGAAGAGATCGCCGAACTCACGACGCAACTCGGCGCGGAATCAACACAGAACGATGCTGACGAAACCGTCATTCCCGAAGGAGGGGCAACCCCGTCCGGTGCAAGTCCCTCGGGAGCAAAAGGCCCCACAGCTGGAGCCGGCGGGTCTGAGGGTCCAAGGGAAAGACGGGGGGGAGGCGATCCGGCTCAGATGTTCGCCAAACTCGATGCTGACAACGATGGCAAGCTCACCGGCGATGAGATTCCCGAGCAGATGAAGAGTCGTTTGTCCGATATCGACAGCGATAGCGACGGTGCCATCAGCAAAGAGGAAATGGGCAAAGCCATGAAGCGTCGACAGGGAGGAGGGGGCGGTGGCGGCGGTCCAGCGCGGGGCGTGGGAGGTTAGGGTCAACCCAACTCAGTGTCCCTCATTGGCCGTTCTTCTTTCCTTTCGATTTTTTGAAACGACTTGATGCCTGTTGTTGCCCGCCTTGTTGACCTCAAAAAGTTCTATGACCTCGGTGCGGTCGTGGTCAAAGCTTTGCGCGGTGTCTCGCTGGATATTCCCGAAGGCGACTTCATTGCCATCATGGGATCATCTGGCAGCGGCAAGAGTACACTGCTCAATCTGCTCGGTGCACTCGATCGGCCGACTGAGGGGCAATACATCTTGAACGGTCGTGACACGTCACAAATGACGGACAACGAACTCTCGATCGTTCGCAACACCGACATTGGATTTATCTTTCAGTCGTTCAATCTCATCACGCAATATACCGTGTTGGAGAATATTGAGGTCCCGCTTCTCTATCGGCCTGGCTATCCCCCGATCACTGCCCGTGATCGCAACCGATGTATTGATGTGGCAAATCAGGTCGGTCTCGGAGATCGTCTCGATCACCGGCCTTTCCAACTCTCCGGCGGACAGCAGCAACGCGTTGCGATCGCCCGTGCATTGATCAACGATCCTGCGATCATCATGGCCGATGAGCCCACCGGGAACCTGGACTCCAAGACGGAAGAGGAGATCATCCAGATCCTCACCGACCTCAACAACGAGGGCCGCACAATCATCGTCGTGACTCACGAGCCGGGTGTTGCGAAGAAAACGAAACGCCAAATCTACATGAAAGACGGACTTGTCGCTGGAGAAGGGGTCTTCCCAGGCTGATTCGCCGCGGTCAATTCAAAACCATGTCATTCTCCAGATTCTTTCGCACGCTGAGTCTCGCGCTGAAAAGCGTCATGCTGCACAAGCTGCGATCCGGGCTGACGATGCTGGGGATTGTGTTCGGTGTGTTTTCGGTGATCGCGATGCTCGCCATTGGCGAGGGGGCCAGTTCACAGGCACAGAAGCAGGTCCTCGAACTGGGGGCGACCAACATCATCGTGCGGAGCGTCAAACCCCCCGACGAAACCAGTTCCTCGGGGCAGTCTGGACAGTCCTTCGTGCTTCGTTACGGCCTCACGCGTAAAGACCTGAAGGTGATCTCCGAAACAATCCCACCGATTCTGGGGGTGGTGCCAGTCCGTGAGTTGACCCAGGAGGTCCGCAACAAACAGTACACGCTCAACGCCCGGGTTGTCGGATCGACGCCGGAGTATCGGGAAATGAACCATCTGAAATTGGCACAGGGACGTTTTCTGACGGACAAGGATCTTGACGAGATGGCGAACGTTGCTGTCCTCGCACATGAGACGGCGCAAGTGCTCTTCCCCTTTGAGAACCCGATCGGTCGGCCGGTGCAGATTGGGAATCGAGCCTATCGGGTCGTTGGCGTCACTCAGGATCGGACCGCGTCTGCTGCCATCGGCGGCAGTCTTTCGGGGCAGGATTACAACAAGGACGTCTACATGCCGCTGCCCACACTCCAGTCGCGGCTGAATACGGGCGACCTGTTCATCCGCCGGACCCAGGGATCGTTCAGCGCGGTCTCGGTCGTCTTCGATCAGATCACGCTCAAGGTTGGGGATACCGATGAGACGACCGATGATCAGAATCTCGTGATTCCGACAGCGGAAGTTGTCCGCGAAACGATTCGCAACCTGCACGGCGAGGGCACAAACGACTTTTCAGTCGTCGTGCCGCTCGAATTGCTCAGGCAGGCGGATCAGATCCGCAAGATCTTCAACATTGTGCTGGGCTCGATTGCCGCCATCAGCCTCATCGTGGGGGGCATCGGCATCATGAATATCATGCTCGCCACAGTCACCGAGCGCACACGTGAGATCGGCATCCGCAGAGCACTCGGAGCGCGTCGGCGAGACATCATCCAGCAGTTCCTGACAGAGACGATCGTGCTCTCCGGCACCGGTGGTCTCATCGGCATCCTGATGGGGCTGCTGACCCCGACAGCCTTCGTTGGCATTCAGTGGTTTGTGGATGCCTACGTGATGGACCGTTCGACGGGAACATCCGACATCGGCCGCCTGTTCTCGGGAATGGAACCACAGATCGCCGTGTGGAGCCTGCCGCTGGCATTCGGCGTGAGCGTCGCGATCGGCGTCATCTTCGGCACCTACCCCGCCCGCGCCGCCGCCCGCCTCGACCCCATTGAAGCCCTCCGCCACGAATAGCGCACATCAACCCTCTGAGGTTCGCGAACGTGTTGTCCCTCTCCCCTCGGGAGAGGGATAGATTCCGAAGCCCTGGCGAGGAATCAGGGTGAGGGGGCAACGCGCACGATTTTCATCTTCCAGTAGAGCGCGTGCCCGATGTCCTTCTCGTGAATCACGACCGAGTGCAGCAGACCCTCCTCGGGAACGTCTGACTGCAGCGTGATGCCTTGCTTCATCAGGTCGTGCATCCGTTCGATCGGTTTCCAGGTCATCGTTTTGGGCCGGATCGCCCGAAACTCGACGTCGAGTCCAATCAACGATTTGACACAAAGCACAAATCGCCCCAACCACTGTTCGACGTGCCCGTCAGTCCACTCAGACTCTGGAATCAGATCCGCAGCAACGCCCAGCATCGACAACCCCAGATCAGAGCGTATGCCCTGCTCATCCTTCTCACAAGTCGTCGCTATCACCTGCCGCAAAGCAGACGGCTCTGTCCGCCCCCCCTCAAACCACCCATGCAACTCCGGATGCTTGCCATTCCGCTCCTTCGTGTTCATCCATCGCTGCAACTCACCACCGCTAAGCGCTGAGTACCGTTGATCCATCTCCCGCATGATTTCCTCAAACCGCTCCACAAGTGCAGTCGATTTTAGGATCTGCCAGCAAGCCATCATTGGGGTCGCACTTGGGGGAAATGATCTGATTCCCTTTCACGTGATCGCAAATGTCGTGGAATAGATGAATGCCACCGGATAGTTGCAGCGATCACAAAAAAAGCCGGGGGGGAATGTGGATTCTCTTTCATGTCAACCACACGACATGACTGATTATCATGGATAGCTCACGTTCGCCGTTTTGGTGATTGCTCCATTGCTGCCTTCTACATAGAGAGTTCCCGTATCACCAGCGCCGGATGTTACATTCGCGCTGATGCATTCAACTTCATCTTCGTCAAGGTATACCGATTCTGGGCCTCCTACCCCCGGTGTATTCCCAGATGTTGGTACGACTGAATACTCTAAATATACGGATCCCTTGAATCCGTTAACGGATTCAAGTTTGAATTTCTTAAGCACAAGGATTTTTTCGGGGTTGGTTGGGGTTTTTTCTTGGGCCTTGGTTGAGACACATGCAGGGTCATAGGTGAGGTTGAAGTCTGCTGGCATTTTCATACTCCGGATACCGGTAGAAGAGCTAATAAATCAAGTGCACGATGAAGTTGTGTTGAGAACACGGAGGCTATCGGGCGATTGTCAAAATCCAATAGCCATCCCCATCATCAGCCAAGCTGAACTGGCCGCTGGGTTTCTCCCGAAGAATGTATCGAAGGATTTCTCCGCCGAACGAGTTTGTCTGCAAATGACGGTAATAGACCTTTGTCCTCTTTTCACCCGTTTGCCCAAGGTTATTCAGCCAGCCTCGGATCTGTGTGTAGAGTTCAGTTGTTGAGACTTCGGGTGTGCGATACTGTCCCCCGAAAGCATGAAGCACAAAGTCGACGCCTGCTGGGTCTCCCTCATTGTCTGCGGTTTGATCTCTTCTCAGTCGGATTGAATAGACCATTTTCAGGTTATCTACACTTGGGACTCCAAGGTAACCCCCATTAACTGTTGCGTGGTGATTGGTCTCGAATACCCGAAAGAATTCCTCGTAGTCAGACTGGTCAAAAGAACGAAAGTGATCTGAGCCAGAAAAACCGACGAGTTCAGCCGCTCTTCTCAAAAGGGCTGCTTCGGTACTGGGAATCACATCCCAAGTGGGATTGATTGGTGCCTGGAAGGCCGACTCGGTTTCGCGGCTCAGTCCCGCAGCGAGGCCTATGGCTGAGGCAGCGGTCAAAAGTTCTCTACGGGTGACGGTCATGAAGTTCTCCTCAGAGTAGGGAATGACACTTCTTGGGCAATAGTTTGTACAGAACCTATTGGTGTTTCAAGCCTCAAGGTGCACTTGGGAGATGTTCGAGGAATGCTCGTAGTTAATTTTGGCTGCAAACGGTTTTTCTCAGCTGCCTAAGTTTGTCGGTCGTACATGGTACAAGGTCGGAGAGATCATCAATATGATGGTTAGAGTGAAGTTGAATTGTTACGTCCAAAGATTCCAGGGTTCGATCATCAGTGGGAATTCGTGCGTATTGCAGCCAGCGCTGTGTTTGTTTGCTGATTCTCTGCTGATGGAGCGTGATGAGGACATCACCTTGCTGGCCAAAGACCGCTGCGGCGACATCGCGGGAGGAGAGTGAGAGTGGCATTGCCAATTCGCCGGTGGCCGTACTCCAGAGATAGGTGACATTTGGATTGCTGCCAGTTGTCAGGAGAAAGCGACCGTCGGGGCTGAATGCGAGGGCATCAACGTTGTTGCCATTCTCGTGGGCTTCCGAGTTGTGCGGCAGTCGTTGGCTGAGTGGCAGGCCGGTCGCAGTCTCCCACACACGGGCTGTGCCATCCCGACTGGCTGTCACCAGCCGTTCGCCTGTCTGATCAAACACGACCTTGACGACTCCACCGAAGTGTTCCATCGGCTGGCCATGTGGCTTGCCTGTTGGCATCTTCCAGAGCTGACCTGTGCCATCGACGCTGCCGGTGAACAGCAGACGGCTGTCAGGGCTGAATCGAGCAGCAAAGATGGTTCCCTCGTGTCTGATGTCCGTCTCGATCGTCTTGCCGGAGACGGCATCAAGCAGGATGAGCGAGTTGTCATCGGCGAGTGCGACGAGGGACTCGTCCGGGCTGATGACCGCGGTCCAGAAATTGCCTGAGGTGGTCCAGAGTGGTTCCTGCGGAGCGTCGATCTCCCAGCAGGTGGCGTTGCGGTTCCCTTTCAGGTCGTGATCGACCACGAGTAGATAATGGTTATGTCGGCTGATCTCAACCTGTTGAATCTGGAACACGTGCTCCAGCTGAGGGGTGATCGGGTGATTGGTGGCCAGATCCCAGACGATGGCGAAGTTGTCATGCCCACCCGTGGCTGCCAGGCGTCCATCTGCACTGATGTCAGCACAGGTGATACTGTTTCGATGGCCGATTTTCTCGTGAATGACAGGGAAGTTCCGAATACTCATCGTGCCGTTAGATTTCACGTCACAAATCGAAATCGAAATATCGATTTCCTGACTGGCGAGAAGCAGGCGGTCAGTCTCTGTGGATTTCGCAAACGTGTGGATGGCAGAACGGTACGGCAATTCGGTACGAGTCGGCTCTGCAGGAGGTTTCCAGAGCCGGACTGTGCCGTCATCACAGCTGGTCAGCAGTTGCGGGCGGTTTTCGACATCGGGTGCAAACTCCACATGATACACGCGACCGCTATGTGGGATGATGGGCAGGCTATGAGAGCCGGTGGCGACATCCCACAGCCCGACTTTGCCATCCCAACTCCCGGTGGCCAGTTGCCGACTATCGGGAGTGAAGGCGAGTGACCACACCTCTTCTTTGTGCGCGAAGGGGATTTCCATTGTCAGCAGACCAGTCCAAAGGTTCCACACCCGGGCGATACCCAAGTCGGTTGCGGTTGCGAAGTAGTTGCCGTCGGGACTGCAGGCAATATCTTCGATGACACCTGGATGTTTGATTGGCCGTTCGGTCAACTGTTCTCCGGTCTCAATGTCCCAGATGCGAACGTTACCCAAACCTGAACCCGTGATTACCCTTTCTCCGTCGGGGCTGATTGCCAGTGATTCCACAAACTCATTGTGGTAGTGCTGGAGAATCAGTGGTTCTTTATTTTCCTCATCTCCCGCTGTGTTCCAGTCCCAAATCCGCGCTGATTCATCGTAGCTCGCGGTGACAAGTAAGCGACCTGTCGGGTCAAACAGAACATCCTCTACTTGGCCGCCGTGTGTGAGTTGTGCAAGTTGTTTCCCTGTGCGTGCGTCCCACACTCGGGCCGTGTCGTCCAGACTGGCGGTAGCAACGATAAGTTGATCGGGATTGGCGGGGTCTAGTGGACGGAAGCGGACATGCATAACCTGCCCGGGCAGGTTGGGATTCTTCGGATTTACGTCGTGGTGAAGTGTTGAGATGGTTTGGCCCGTGCTAAGGTCCCAGACTTGGGCGATGCCGTCCAGGCAGGCAGTCGCGATGTATTTGCCGTCGTGGCTGAAGGCGCCGTGATTGACCTGCCCCGTATGGACGAGCGGATCGGTCAGCGGCTGGCCGGTTTCAACGTCCCAGACACGGGCCGTTTTGTCGGCGCTGACAGTCAGGACGGACTTGCCATCCGGGCTGAAGGTGGAGAATTCGCTGCTCGCGTCGTGGAACCACATCTGTTCGAGGGAGGCGCACGACTGGAGTGCGGAGGCGATGCGGACGCGGGCGACGGGTTCTCGCTTGGGGTTCGTTTCGTCCAAACGGAGTGAGGCAGCCAACCAGGGGAGCGTTTGCATCATGTTGGCCGGGTCTTCGAGGTTGGCCTCCTTGAGGTACATGCGTGAGAGAGTCTCTCGGGTATCGGCCAAGGCCTCGGCTTCCCGGACATACATCACTGAGGCCACCGCAGCCCCGCCAAGGAGTGAGAGTGCGACCATGAGGATCAGGGCTGCGACCAGACGATTGCGCAGACACCAGCGCCATCCCTTCTCGATTCGTCCGACAGGTCTGGCCTGGATCGGTTTGCCATCGAGGAACCTTTGCAGATCGTCCGCCAACTGGCCGGCGGTCTGATAGCGCCGATAGGGATTCTTCTCAAGGCATTTCAGGCAGATCGTGTCGAGATCATGGGGGACTGTAGAATTCAGCCGCCGGGGAGCGATCGGATCAACGCCGCGGACCTGTAACATGGTGTCGACGGCGGTGTCGGACTGGAAGGGGGGGCGTGTGGTGAGCAACGAGTAGAGCGTCGCACCGAGCGAATAGACATCGCTGGACGGGCTGAGAGGCAGGCCGAAAGTCTGCTCGGGTGACATGTAGCTGGGAGTTCCCAAGACTTCGCCTGTGTCTGTGAGGTCGCTGTCGAGGTTGGGGCGTTTCGCAACTCCAAAGTCTGTGACGTGAGGGACACGGTCAGTGTCGATGAGAATATTTGACGGCTTCAAATCGCGGTGGTAGACCGGCTCGCGGTGGGCATGGGCATAGTCGATTGCCCGCGAGATCGGTACGAGGAATTGAGCCGCATCACGCGCTGACAGAGGGCTTTCCCGGATCAACTCGGAGAGACTGGTCCCTTCGATGTACTTCATCGAGTAGAAGTACTGACCGTCCTGTTTCCCGAACTCATAGATGGCGACGATGTTGGGGTGTTGCAGGCTGGCAGCCGCTTCCGCCTCTGCCCGAAACCGTTTGATGGTTGTTTCTCCCGCGTGCTTGTCAGCACGTATCACTTTGAGAGCCACAATGCGGTTCAGGCTACGCTGTCGAGCCTTGTAGACAACTCCCATTCCCCCGCGCGAGATTTCCTCCAGGATCTCGTAATCATCGGGAACCTGACTCAATGCCTCCGATGAGCCTGTCCGTGAGCTTTGGGGGGCAGCGATTGTCGTTCCTAGAGGTCCGACAGGATCTGTCGTATTATTGCGAGGGGTCTCCCCGAGATAGACGCGATCCGGCTGTTCCGACTGGCGGGCGGGTTGGTCCTTCTCCAGGAGCGGAGTCAGCAGATAAGACAGACTTTCGATCTGCTCCTCACCCTGGAAAAACGCCAACAGAGCGGTCGCACACTCGGGGTGCTTCGCGAGGAGATGTTCACGGTCGATATGATTGCCGCTGTCAATCCCTTGCAGGTACGCAGCAAGCACCTCGCTGAGGGAATCGTCAGATTCTGGGTTGTCTGCTTCGTTCACGAGTCGCGATCCCGTTTCCCATTGGAGAGTTGGCCACGCAGTCTGTCGACGGCACGATGCAGCAGGCTCGCGACGGCCATTTCGCTTCGATCGAAATGTTGGGCTAACTCTTTCAGGGAAAGTCCATCCATGTAACGTAAGCGAATCACCTCTCGCTGATCCGCCGTCATATTGTCGATTGCCAGATTCAAACTCAGCGTTTCCTCTGCCTGTACGGCCCGACGGCTTGGAGTAGCCTCGTTGTCCGAGAGTTGCTTTCGCAGCGGACCCGCAGGAGACTTGGAATCATCGAGCGATCTTTCCGAGCGGACAGACCGTTTCTGGACGAGATCATGACGCCGAACGGCCTCCGCAAGATTGTTTTCGAGTATTCGATTGAGCCATCCAGCCCACTCCGCCTCACATTCTCCCCTGAACCCAGAAAAGTCCCGCTGGGCTTCGAGGAATGTCTCCTGGACAATATCTGAATAGTCGACCCGTGAGTTCAGCCGGGAACCAAGTTGCTGGCGTGCCTGATGGCACAGCGAATTACGGTACAATTCGAGCAATTTTCCGAGTGCCTGTGTGTCACCAGAGCGCGCTCTGGCCAGTAATTCGGGGGGAGTGGAATGTGGCATGGCCTGCACTATCCAACTAAGGCAAGAGATCTCCCGGAAGTGTCCGATCAAAATCGAACTTTTCTCCAAGCTACACGGAATATCCCGATCTCACAAACCAAGAGCCGGTTGCGCGACCACCCTGCACGACTGATCACGCTGCCGGTTGGCCTTTGAAGTTCGTGGATGGACTTCCAAGCCGGTTCCGCCGAGCTCACATCATTGTGAGTTAACTGGTCTCATGGTCTGCGGTTATTCACATGCCTAACTCGTTAAAGCAGACTATTCATGCATCCGAAATCAAAGAAGCCCCGTCTCCCTCTTTCGCAAACCTGTTGTGCGATGCCACTGCTCATGTTCGCTGCAATAACTTGTGCACTGGGCTGGCTGTGCATACCGATTCACCTCCTGATCGGTTTGCCGGAATACGTCGGATTCGCCGCCTACTTGTGCACTGCTCTGCCGATTATTCCGGCATCAATTCTTGCGCTCGGAGTGGTTGTGTATGCAATCGAATGCGGGCTGCGTCGCATGGCGAGGTGATGATCAATGAGATCAAGACGGATGAAAGGTACGAGTGAACCTCTCCACAACCTTCGTTACTGTCCAGTCAACGACCGCAACGTTCTCAGGTTGACGGCGTCCATCGGTTCGCCGTCGCGGTCTTCCTTCTTCGTTTCGAGGTACATCGGCAGATTCTTGAAGCGTCTGTCGTTGAGGACGTGACGAAACGGTTCGAGGCCCAGTTCCCCCTCGCCGATGTGGTCGTGCCTGTCCACGCGGCTGCCTTGGGGCTTCTTGCTGTCGTTGACATGGAAGGCACGGATGCGGTCGAGACCGACGACGTTGTCCAGTTCGTCCATCGTGGCTTTGTACTCGGCCTTCGACTTCAGCCCGTACCCAGCTGCGAACGTGTGACACGTGTCGATGCACACGCCGATGCGAGAGTTGTCCTTCACGCCGTCGATGAGCGTCGCCAGATGCTCGAAGCGGTAGCCAAGATTCGTCCCCTGGCCGGCCGTGTTCTCCAGCCAGAACTCGACGGCGAAACCCTTCGTCCGTTTGATGGCCTCATTGAGGGCTTTGATGATCTGCTTGAGTCCCGCCTCCTCCGAGCTGTCGACATAACTCCCCGGGTGCATCACAACGCCTGCCAGCCCGAGCGCCTCCGCCCGTTCCATCTCGACGACCAGAGCATCCAGCGACTTTTGCCATAACTCCTCGTTGGGGGAGCCGACGTTGATCAGATAGCTGTCATGAGCACACGGCACCCTCAGGCCGGTCTCCTCCATCGCCTCCTTGAACAACCGCACATCCTCATCGGTGAGTGCCTTCGCCCGCCACTGGTTATTGTTCTTGGTAAAGATCTGCACCGTCTCCATCCCCAACTCAGCCGCCGCATTGACGGCTTTGTAGTACCCCCCCGCGATCGACATATGAGCACCGAGGAGTGGCATGGTCGTTTGGTGGTTGTATGGGGAAGGGGAGAAGGATAGAACGCGGATGACACGGATCAGGCGGATTTACGCGGATCAATTTGTTGATTGAGTAGATCCATATATCAGGACGAAGGACGTGACAACAGCTGATGCTATCAAAGGAAGGGTAAATCGGCGTCCAATGAAATAGATTCCAATCCAGGCATCGGTTGGCGTGACCTCAAACTGATGTGCAGCGAACTTGGTCAACATCGTGATCATTGCAAGGTGCATCACGGACAAGATTGTGATACGACGAATCATTGAACGAGACATGTTGTGACAGTGCGAGGCCACAGGCCAAGAGACCATTGCGTAGCAGACCAGCATTCCAAGAAGGGCTGGCAACAGGATCACAAGAAAAAACGCTGCGCCAGCGCCGTTCACTTCGAATTCGCCCTGAGTCGCATGGGCGAACAGAATCTCACCCTCAAGGATTCCAAACTCAGCTGCGAGGCCAGCTGCTACGAATACGAACGGATACCATGTTGTACTCGACCGAGTTGCGCTACTGCGTGTGGGGTAGCCGTAATACTCTGCCGATGTTGTTTCGTATGTCGTGTCTTCGTTCATGGATTGAATTGACCGGACTCATTGCTCTTCTTTCTCGCAAGCCGGTCTGAGAGAACTGAACCAAGATGGTAGATGATTGGGATGAAGACGCACCACATCCCAATCGCGATCAGCCATGCAAACGCATCCAGCAACCATTGCAAATCTTCGTACTGCATATTTCCAGTGAGGAGGGCCTCACCGTTCACCAGTTGCCACCATATCTCCAAACAGATGGCTGCAAATATCCAACAGGCGACGCCCAAAAAGATCACATATTTCAGTCTCATCTAACACCTTTGACGAGCAAACTTGAAATCCGTGGTCATCCGCTCGATCCGTGTCATCCGCGTTCTATTCACACCGGACGACATCAGCCATTCGACTGCTCGCGCACCTGCACCTGCAGGGCGCCGAGGAGTTTGGTGATTTCTTTCTCTTTCTTGCTGATCCAGAGGACGTTGTCGAGGACGATCGCTTTGCGTTCGCCGCTGGGTTGGAGGATCAGGCGGCCGGCTCCCATCAGCATGTACTCGAAGATGTCGTTGATCTCTTTCTCGATCCGCAGGTGTGGCGACGGAAAGCGTTCGAGGTCGCTGAGGATGCCGTGATGATGCAGCAGTTCGTTCGGGCGGACTTCCCAGTAGTCGAACCGCCGGTTGATGGCCACGCCTGCGTAGATGAGCCCGAACACGATCGAGATCATCCAGTAAAAGGTTGCATTCGCCCGTGGTTCGAGCGATGTCAACCAGCCTTCAAAAGAGGGAAGCACATTGGGGAAGTAGACCACGAGGAGTGCTCCCCCCAGCACGAGTGCGACCCCGATGAAGAATAACGTCAGGGACGTGGTGCGGGGGAAGTCGAAACCGAGCACCACCAGGTTGATCGAAAGCACCACCAGGAACGTCCAGGTGATGACGACCGCCGTGTTTCCCTGTGCGCCGACGAATGTCAAAAAGATGGCCCCCGCGATCGCGATCAGCCAGGCAGGCCACATGAAAATGATTTTGGGATACGAGACCAGAATCACGCTCTCTTCAGACTTCTTTCCCGTCGACATATGGGCTTCCTGTTTCTTCGGGGTTTCATTCACGGGTCAATCCTCTGTCGAAGGGGTGAACGTGTTTTACATGAATTCGGATCACGTAATTTTACCACGGAGACACGGAGACACGGAGGAGACAACAGAATACGCCCTCTTTCTCCGTGTCTCAGTGCCTCCGTGGTGAGTTAACTTCGACGACTCACGCTCCGAATTTCTCCAGCCGGCCGGCGTGAGCGAGGGCCATGGGCATAAGGTACTTCGCCTCGAACTGGCCGAGGCCTCCCGCACGACATTCTTTCTCACCGAAAGCGGTGCTGCCGTCGTAGCGGCACATGTCGGCTGCGATCATCGTTGGCACGGGGTGCCAGCTGTGCGACTTCATCTTGCTGGGCGTCGAGTGATCGCCCGTGACGATGACGACCGTCGGATCAAGGGCCAGAATACTGGGGATGCAACCGTCAACCTCCTCAGTCCGTTTCACCTTCGCGTCGAAGTTTCCGTCTTCACCGGTGGAATCGGTGTACTTGAAGTGGATGAAGAAGAAATCGTAGTCGTTCCACGACTTCCTGAGCCAGTCCATCTGATCGTCGAGAGTAGTGCTCGGACCAATGATGTCCATTCCCACGAGGCGGGCGAGACCACGATACATCGGGTAGACCGCGATCGCCGCCGGACGGGTGCCGTAGACTTCCTCGAAAGTGGGGATGGGCGGACGCTTGGCGATGCCGCGCAGCGTGAGGAAGTTCGCGGGTTGATCGTCCTTGAGGACTTCCCGTGCCTGAGCCAGAAACTGTTTGGCGATTTCGACCGTCTTGCTGGACGCGTCGTCACGGGCAACCGGATCGAGGGGAGGGACACCGGTCGCCTGCGGGTCAGTATCGTCGACCTCGCCGCCAAGTCCCTCGCCCCGGAAGACGACGACCAGCCGGTACTCTTTCACGTGTCGCACGAAGACTTCGACGCCGGGGATCTTGATCTGGTCAAGTTTCTCACACAGCGGGGCAGCGATGTCGTTGCCGATGCGGCCGGCCCGGCGATCGGAGATGTTGCCCGCATCATCCAGCGTGCAGAAGTTGCCCCGGATGGCGACGTCATTCGGGCCGAGGTCAAAGTCGATGCCGAGGGCTTCGAGCACGCCGCGACCAATCTGGTACTCCAGGGGATCATAGCCAAACAGCCCAAGGTGGCCCGGTCCGGAGCCGGGGGTGATGCCAGGCAGGACGGGGATGCTCAGTCCCAGCGTACCGCGAGCAGCAAGGGCATCGAGGTTGGGCGTCTTGGCCGTTTCGAGTTCGGTCTTGCCCCCTGGTTCCAGCGGCAGTCCGCCGAGGCCGTCCGCGACGAGCAGGACGATTTTCGAGTGATTCTTACGTTGAAGCTTGCGTGTCAGATCGTGCACAGACATGGTGAGGAGTGAATCGTTTGTAGGAAGTGGCAAGCCCACGGGTGATATCCCGTGGGTCCAATGGTCGAGCGGCATTGTCGGGGAGTTGTGGCCGTTCATCAAGCGTGGCAAGATCCATGTGAACGAAACGTGAATCGCAAACGAACGGTATTGACGTGTACAGGACGAGCCATCTCAGCTTCAAACGCGAGCAAGAGCACAATTCATGGCTGAATTTGCAGTCACCATGACCGCTAGGCTGATGGTGCTCGCCTACGTTGTGCGGCTGTGTGCGGATATTGCCGGTTGGCCAGAGGTGGCGGATCAACGATCTCGCCGGGAGAAGACCGTTCGCTGGATCTGGACATTGGGATGTGTTGTCTGTCTGCTGCACGTGGGAGCCGCGTTTCAGTTTGTGCATGGCTGGAGTCACACTGCTGCGTATGCTCATACGGCTGAACAGACGGCCGCTGTGACCGGTTGGCGGTGGGGAGGCGGTCTGTGGGTCAATTATGCCTTCACGCTCTGGTGGGTGCTGGACGTCGTCTGGAACTGGCGCCGCGGGTTGGACAGACTCCCACGCGACTACGTCATCGGGATGCATCTGGTGGTTGGATTCCTGATGTTCAACGCGACGGTCGTATTCGGCCCTGTATGGTGGCGATGGGTTGCCCTGCCGATTGTGGGAATCCTGATCTTCCTCGCCCGTGGTCGCTGTCGACAGAATGCTTGAAGTTTCCTGTGGAGCATCTGAATGCGAGGATCGCTCAGAGAGAGTCCCTCTTTTCATGATCTGACTGCGTTGTCAGGATCTTGAGCGTCTCCTCGGCCATACGTTTCGGATTGAACTTCTCGCGGACGTTTGTGTGTCCGGTTCGGCTGAGGTCCTGGTGCAATTGAGTGTCGTCCGCAAGACGTTCGATGGCTTTTGCAAGTGCTTCGGGGTTCTTGGGCTCAACGAGTTGGCCACCGCCGGTCGATTCGATCAGTTCCGGGAAGGCACCGTGGTTCGGCTGGATCACAGGCACGCCGTTGGCCAGAGCTTCGAGAACGTACAGTCCCTTCGGTTCGAGGAACTCCGTCGGGACGCTGAGAACATCGAGTGACTGATAGAAGGCCACTTTGTCGGCGAGGCTCGCCGGGCTTCCGATGTACTCGAAAGCATCGCCGAGAGGGGCTGCCGCTCTCTGGATTTCTGAAAAGTAGGAACGATGTTGCGGGTTGAGGTAGCCGCCCGCTATGTATCGAAACTCTCCGGGCCGCTTCGAGTGCAGTAAGAGAGCCGCGTCCATGAGGTAATGTAGGCCCTTCTCAGGAGCAATACGGGCGAAGTACCCGACTGTGAAAGGCTGCGAAGCAGGCTTGGGTTGACCATGATGTCCCATCAAATCGATGCCTAGAGGAATCACGTGCATCCGCTCTCGACGCAGTTGCAGGTAGTTCCCCATATAATCGCGGTAGAACCGACTGTGTGTGAAGAACCCGTCGAACTGCTGGGCGCGAGCAGAGACGGCTTCGATCACTCGCGGCTTGTGTGATTCCGGCAGGCCGTCGGTGAAGACGTCGTCTCCCTGAAGTGTGCAGTAGACGGGTCCCTCGAAACGCTCCTTCAGCCGTTTCAAGGCTCCGACCAGCAGGGCATTGGAGAAGATCACGATATCGGGCTTCAGGTGTTGTGCGATGTGCTCAGCAAGTTCGTCCACTTCGCGTGCAATCGGTCCACTCTCGCCAGCGAGCATGTCGAGTGTGAGATCGCCAAGGTCGGCCGCGTCATTGCTGATCGAGAGTTTGCTGAGCAATCGCAGAACGGCAGGGTGATCGAGCGGGCGTGTGAGAAACCGTGGAAGCCTTCGCCACAGCCGCGAGCGATGGTCCATGTAGATGTTCAGTCCCCCCATGAACACGTGCGTGTCGCTGACGTCCTGTTCATCGACGCGGATCGGGGTATAAGTCGGGATCAGCGAGACCTCGACTCCAATGTCCATCAGCGCGCGGGCCCAGGTGTTGTCGTGCATGCACGACCCGCAGAACATGCCGGCCCCGCCGGCGGTGATGATGGCAATGTGCACCGAAGGGAGTAGGGAGTAGCGAACAGGGAATCATCTTAAGCCCACGGGCTACGCCCCGTGGGTTCTTCCTTCAACTCAACACATACTTCACAAACCGAGGCAACAGGGCTTCGGTCTCCGGGGCGTCCTGAAGACTGGCGGCAAAATCGTCGACAGACATCCCTGTAAGATGCCTCACGTACTCCGGATAGGCATCGAGGCGTCGCAATAAATCCTGGCGGTTCAACTCGGGATGAAACTGCGTGCAGTAGATCGGGACGTCGTTGAGCCGGTACGCCTGATGGATCACACGATCTGATGAGGCCAGCAGGGTTGTCTGGGCAGGTAAATCGACGACGTGGTCCTCGTGCCCCATCTGACCAAGGAATTCTTTCCCCAGCGGTGAGAATACGGGATCGTCCTGACCGTCGGACGTGAGCATGAGTTCGTGCGTGCCGATTTCAGCCCAAGACGGATTGTGCACGACTTTTCCGCCTATCGCCCGCGCCATCGCCTGAAAGCCCCAGCAGGACGCAAACGTCGGCTGCCGTCGTTCCCGTAAGTCACGCATGACATCGAGGGCCCGCCGCAGCCATTCTTCAGCTGGCTCCGCAACCGATGCTTCGTCCACAACCGAGTAATGTCCGCTTCCCCCGAGCAGAACGACGTCGGTCTGTGATAGTTGTGTTGCAGTCGGCTGTTGGTGAAGCAGATCGAGAACGCGAATTCGACTGGGGTTTGATCGCAGCGCGCGAGCGAAGCACTCGACCTCGTGCGACCGCATCGGGTCGTCCGGGTTGCGGACTTGCAGCAGGAGATATCGAACGGAGTTGAGCATGTTCTTTGAGTAGATCGGACTGTGTCACCCAAGTGTGACGGAAGGAGCGAGATGCGGAAAGGGCTGAGCCATTCCGAAACGTTGTTCGCGTGACGCTCCAGATTCAGGAAGGTCATGAGAGGATCATCTTCAACAAGACAATCGGACTTTTTATCAAAGTCCCTCCTGCGCAGGCGAGAATCCTGACGGATTGAGATGGGACGGAATGCGATCGAAGTCGTCAATTTTGATCTCATGTTCACTGCCTGCGCAGGGGGATATTCTCGGAGTCATCCACACTCTGTTGATCCAATATCGGGATGACCATCTCACTTCGGGCATGAATGATGTAGAATTTGGGATCATCACAGATGTCCTTTTTTCTCTCATTCTGAGTGTGTCATGCCTGCTCTGACTTTCACGAAGAACGACAAGCCGACGCTGGGTGTTGAGATCGAGCTGCAACTGGTCGATGCGAAGACGTTCGAGTTGTCGCCGTCGATTGAGCGGGTACTTGCCGCGATGCCGCAAGATCTCCAGTCGTGTGTGAAGCCGGAATTGATGCAAAGCTATCTGGAGATCAACACGGGAATCTGCGAGACAGTCGGCGATGTCCGCAAGGACTTGAACGGTTCGCTGACCAAGCTGAACAAGACATGTGATTCACTGGGACTGAAGTTACTTTGGGCGGGAACGCATCCGTTTTCGTCGTGGCGTCGACAGCGGATCACGGTCAACGATCGGTATTATCAGCTTGTGGATCTGATGCAGGACGTGGCTCGCAGGCTGGTCACGTTTGGATTGCACGTGCATGTGGGAGTCGATTCGGGCGATAAGGCGGTCATGGTCTGTGACCGCATGTTGAGGCATCTCCCTTTGTTGCTGGCTTTGTCGGCCAACTCCCCCTTCTGGGAAGCACGGCCGACGGGGTTGCACTCGAATCGCTCCAAGATCATGGAGATGCTGCCGACAGCCGGTCTGCCACATCAAATGCGAAACTGGAGCGAGTACGTCTGGCTGATCAGTCACCTGCAGGATACGGGATTCATCAACACGATTCGCGAAATCTGGTGGGACATCCGTCCGCATCATAACTTCGGCACCGTTGAGATCCGCATTTGTGACATGCCTGCCAGCCTCGATCAGGTGGTAGCGATCACGGCGCTCGTGCAATGCCTTGTCGTGGCGATCTCCAATCAGATCGATCAAGGGACCTATTTGTCGGAGTATCATCCGATGATTATTCAACAGAACAAATGGCGGGCCACGCGGTACGGGGCTAAGGCCAAGCTCGTCAACAGCGATGACTACAAACAATACACGGTGCAGGAGACGACTGATCGACTGGTCGAACGTCTGCTCCCCACAGCAGAAGCATTAGGATGTGTGAGCGAGTTGGAAGCGGTCCGTCAGCTTCCTGCGAACACCGGAGCCGAACAGCAGTTGAAGCTATACGAAGAGACCTACAGTCGGCATGAGGTCGTGCGTCAGATGTTGGACAGTAATCAGTCCGTCTGATTCGTGGCAAAATGACGACGGTCGCCGTAGAATGTCAGCCCCGTCTGCGTTACAGAGTGAGAGACAAGCAAAGGTTCACACAGATTGACCCCGGTGGAGACAAAGATGTTGGATCAGACGACCTCGAATTCCCGTGCCTGGTCAACGCTGCTGCTGATCATGCTGGCGATCGGGATGATAGGATGGGGTATGCCTGCCACTGGCTGGGCCTACCAGGACGCGCCAGCGGATGCCGCTGGAGCCCCACCCGCAGGAGACGGTGCCGCTCCCGTATCGCAGAGCTTTTTGTCGTGGATGATCGAAGCGTCGGGTATTTTCGGAGCGGTCCTGTTGCTGCTCTCCTTTCTGATGGTGGCGATCATCATGATGAATGTGCTTCAGGTCCGTCGGGAAAACCTGTTGCCACAGGCCTTTATCGAAGCTTTCGAGGCAAAACTGCAAGGCAAGGATTATCAGGGGGCTTATGAGACGGCCCGCAATGATGATTCCTTCGTGGCACGTGTGTTGGCAGCGGGGTTGAGTAAGCTCAACCGCGGATACGGTGAAGCCGTCGAAGGGATGCAGGAGGTCGGTGAGGAAGAGACCATGGAGATGGAACATCGGTTGAGCTACCTCGCATTGATTGGTTCCATCGCCCCGATGATCGGTCTGATGGGCACGGTGTACGGTATGATCAACAGCTTCCGCACGATTGCTGAGTCCGCCACTCAGCCGAAGCCTTCGGAACTGGCGGACGGCATCTCGACCGCATTGTTCACGACGCTGGAGGGACTGACTGTCGCCATCCCGGCGATGATTGCGTACAGCCTGCTGCGGAACCGCATGAACCGTTATGTCCTGGAAGTCGGTATGGTCAGCGAAGGCCTGATGAGCCGCTTCTCGTCCGTCGGCAAGAGCAGCAAGTCTGCCACTCCCTCTGCCTGAACAAGCTTGTTTCATTCGACATTCAATAACCGACGCTTCTCTCCATGCGAATCAAATCCAGCAAGCCAAGTCTCGTCGATCCGGACATGACACCGATGATCGACATCGTGTTCCAGCTGATCGCGTTCTTTATGATCGTGACTAACTTTGAACAGACCCAGGCCGACGAGCGAGTCAAGCTCCCCGAAGACGAACTGGCCCAACCGCCAATCGCCCCCCGAGAACAGGAACTTTACATCAACGTCGGATTTGAACGGGATAAGCAGGGGAACATCATCGACCCTACTCCTTACGTGTTCTCGAAGGAAGGGGCCAAAACTGCACAGGCATTCGCTTCCGAACTTCAGATGGAAGCACGTGTTGCTCAAACCAAAAAAATCGATCCCAAGACAATGACCATTGTCATCCGGGCCGATGCCGAAACACCAACCGGTATCGTTCAGGAACTGATCAAGCTCGCCCAGGATAACGGCTTCGAGAAGTTCGCCCTCAAAGCGAAAGCCAAAGCCCTCGATCAGTGACCACCGCTTGCGGTTTCTCACAACTCCCTGTTCGCTCTCCCTGCTCACTCATGAAACTCCGGCACAAAGGTGAAGTCGACAAGATCGAGGCGCAGATGGCGCCCATGATCGACATCGTCTTTCAACTGCTGATCTTCTTCATGCTGACGCTGAAGATCCTGGCACCGGAAGGGGATTTCAACATCAATATGCCGATCGGCCAGGCCCAGGCCGATGAAGACAGCGAGCCGCAACTGGACATCAAGGTACGGCTTCTCGCCAACCCGGATGGCACGCTTCAGCAGGTCCTGCTCGGCACTCGGCAACTTGGGAATGATGAGCGTGTGTTCGATCGCCTGAACGGCGAGATCATCAGTATTGTCGGTCGTCCTGATTCGGGCGATAACGACTTCGAAGTCGAGATCGATGCTGACTACGGGCTGCACTACAACAATGTTATCCAGGCCATCTCCGCCTGCACGGGCAAGATCGACCCGGTGACCAAACTGCCGGTGCGCTACGTCGAGAAGATCAAGTTTGCCAAGCCTCGCCCACAGAGCGGAGAAGCTCAGTGATCTTGAGCGCGAACGGCCCCTTCTCAAGGTAAACAGTTGGGGAGGCTTCGACGGATCTCCCGGCAAGCTCTGGACCTCGTTTCGGTTAGGGTTTTGTGCATTTTGCACAATTTGAAATCCCCGATAGGGGCGGGTAGCATGAAGGTCAAGATCATTGACCATCGCATTCGATTCGGCCCACACGAGATCCCGGAGAGTTTCCACCATGCGTATTCAACTGCGATCCCTGGCTGCGATCACGATCTATGGAGTGACCGCCACGCTCGCAGCAGAGGAACCGGCAGTCATCAGCGTGGGGCTCGACAATCCCACAGGTGTCGCCATTCAGCCAGAGACCGGGGACGTGTTCGTCGCTGAACGGCCCGGGATCTTACGGTTCATGCAGGGGACTGACGGGAACTTCAAAAAATCGGTTGAGATCACTGACTTTCCCACCGATCAGTACGGAAAGGGACCGGTCTATGACATCGGCCCGCTCGGGGTTGCATTTGTTGGTGCTGAGTATCTGATCGTCGGTGACGGCAGTCAGCAGGATGACAAGGAGGTGATTCGGATCTATCAGCTCACTGGCAACCCTCCGTCGCAACCCATCCCGGCATCGTTGGCGATCCTGACGCTTGGACCATTGAAGAGCACTGAAAGACTCAAGCCCGAAGGCAACTACTACGGAGTCGCCTTCGGACACGGATCAATCTATGCCACAGCCAACGGCGATGACACAAGAGGCTGGATCGTACGGTCGGTGCTGGGTGAAGACAGCATCCCGGGCGAACTCCAACGATTCATCGCCACCAAAGAAGCCGTTGAGCGGGATGCTCCTGTGGCGATCACGATCGGGCCGCAGGGTGAACTCGTGGTCGGACAGATGGGCGAGATCGACGTCCCTGGCGACAGCCTGTTGTCAATCTATGATGCCTCATCCGGAGAATTGAAAGCCAATTACGAGACGGGCCTCAACGACATCACCGGCCTGGCCTACGACAGCGACGGGAACCTGTATGCTACCGATTTCTCCTGGATGGATACCAACCAGGGAGCGCTCTACAAGCTGAACGTCACCGACGGTGAGTGCCGGGCGACCAAACTTGCAGTGCTCGACAAACCGACTGCTCTGACCTTTGGTGAGGACGGCCAACTGTTCGTCACGGTATTCGGAACGGCGAAAGAAGGAACGGACGAGTTGCCGGGCCAATTGCTGCAGTTCTCGAAGGACTCACTTGCCGCATCCGCGAACAACTGATTCATCTGGTTGATGATGTGCTGAACGGTGGGTTTTTTGAATCACTTCGTTGAGGCTGACGCACTCTGCTGTTGTTGGACTGCTTCGAGTTCAGCGATGGCTTTCTGGAGTGTCGCCAGCTGCGATTGTGAGTTGGCTGCTGCCGCCTTTGCAGCATTCAACGCCTGTTGTTCTTCTGCGGTCAGGACAGCGGAGGCAAGTGCCTGTTTGGCTGCCTCCTGTAGTTGGGCTGCCTGCTGCTGTGTTTGAGTCAATGTCTGTGTTGCCCCGTCGAGAGCCGTCTTCGTCGCGACCGCCGCTTGAGCTGCGACTGCCTGATCCTGTTGGGCCTTCTCGTACAGCTTCAGAGCAGCAGCCAGGATTTCCTCTGCTGCCTTCAGCCGTTTGGATGTCTCCTGGAACGCCTGATCGGCCGCAGCCTGCGCTGAAGTTGCCGGTTCGACTTTCGATGCAGCTTCCGCGGCCTGTTGCTCGGCAGTCGTGGCTGCCTGCATCCGTTGGGCGATGAGATCGTCAGATTGCTTCTGGATGGCAGCAAATTGTTCCTGTGTCTGCTTGGCTTGTGCATCGACAGCTGCCAGAGATGTTCGCACGGCCTCAAGTTGAGCAGCCAGGGTAGGCGGATTGCTGGAGATCGTGCCAAGGACCGCAGCATCAGCCGCATTCCAGAACGTGACGTTCCCAGCAAAGTCTCCGGCTAGCACCTTCTCGGTCTCGGCATCAAAAGCCACGTCCAATCCGATGTCAGTCATCCCGCCGAAATCCTTGATGGCGGCCCCGTCACCCTGCCAAAGTTTGGCAACCTTGTCCCCACCGGTGCTCACGATCCGGCCATCCCGGATGAAGTCCATCGCATAGACGCCGCCGCCATGTGCATTCCATTTCTTAATCTCACGACCGTCGTTCATCTCCCAAAGTCGGATCGTGCCATCTGCGCTCGCAGAGCCCAGAACATTACTATCCGGTCGCCAGCTGACGTCGTGGATGGCGCCCGTGTGACCGTTGAGGATGAGATACTCCCGTCCCGTAAACGCCTCCCAGACGACGAGCCCGTTCGACCGATCCCCTGATGCGAGCAGCACTCCATCCGGACTGAATTCAACAGCTGTGATCCAGTCTGTATGTTTCTTCATTTCGTGAAGGAGTTCGCCGGTTGCAGTGGAGTAGACGCGTAACATCCGTTTGGGGCCGCCGAGGGCGATCATGGTCTGGTCCGGTGACAGGTCGGCTCCGAGAACCAGATCGTACTCATTGCCGACTTCAATGCGTCGTTCGCCCGTTGCCACATCGAAGACCACGACTCGTCCGGACGCTCCGCCCTGTCCGCCGCCCGCGAGCAGCAGTGCGCCATTGCGACTGAATTTGAGGATATGCGGCTGACCCTCGGGGAAAGGCAAGACTCCGAGCAGACGCTGGTCGCGCGTATCGTACAGGGCAATCTGATTAAAACCTGAGACGGCTGCCAACGGTGACCACGGATTGGTCGCCAGGGCTGTGACAACATTCGAACTCGAAGTGATCGTCAGCGGTCCCCCCAGATACTCTGCCGGCATCGGAGGAGGACCGGAAGGACGTTCCGTACTGACTTCGATCTTGGTGATCGCGCTCTTCTGACGCATCTCGGCTTTGCTGCCCTGATCCTTGAGCAGTCCGCCGAGAATCCATTTCTGGATCACAGCCAGTTCTTCATCGGGAAGTTTCGGCTGTCCCGGTGGCATCGCCGGTTCGGACTCGTGCGTAATCAGCGACCAGAGGTAACTCGCCTCCAGATCACCCGCCTCGACAACTTCACCCGAACTGCCCCCGGTCCGCAGGGCGGTGTAATCATCGACAACAAGCCCGCCTTTTTTATCGTTGGCATTGTGACATGAACCGCAACGCATCCTGAAAATCGGCAGCACATGATCCTGAAATGTGATCTTCTCGCCAGCAGCGTCGTCGGCACGCGCTGCTGACGAGCAAGCGGTGAGGATGATCAGACATGTTGTCGCAAGGTGTCGCATGGCGAAAGGGCTCGAAGAAGATGATCTCGTGGTCTGAGATTGATGTTGGAATCGCGAATCGTTGATCAGTGATTGAACAGGAACTCGCGGCTGTTCAGCAGAGCCCAGAATGAATCTTCGAGACCCTGGTTGATATCGCTGCCTTCTGCGAACAGGGGAGAGAGTGAGGCGACCTCTTCCTCGGTTGGTTTGCGAGCCAGGCAGGCGACGTAGAGTCGATCGACGATCTGCATCGGCTCGAGCCCTTCATCCTGCAATGCCTTCAGTACGCCCCCCTGCTTCATCTTGGCATTGACGGTGTCGCCGTTCATCAGGTGCAGGGCCTGTGAAAGCGTCGGCTCCATTTTGACTTCACACGAGCAGACAGTCTCGCGAGTTGCCCGTCCGAATGTGGTGAGGAAATAGCTGCTGGTGGTTCCGTCCGCGATCTGTGTTGCCTTCGCCCCTAAAGGCAGGCCGCGGAACTTGTCCTTGGTGTTGGTGACCTGGCTGACGATGTCCAGCATCGACTCCGCCTTGATGCGGCGAATGTTCTGGTGAGCGAAGTTCATCTCATCCGACATATTGCTGTCGTTGCGGATGGTGGAGCGTTGATAGGTCTTGGAGTTGCAGATCTCTCGAACGAGTTGACGGATGTCGTATCCCGACTCCGTGAGGTGCTGAGCAAGAGCGTCAAGTAGTTCGGGGTTCGAGGCAGGGTTACTCACACGCACGTCATCGACCGGTTCGATGATGCCGATTCCGAAGAAGTGTGCCCACAAGCGATTTGCGAAGTTGCGGGCAAAGTAGGGATTCTCAGGCGAGGCGAGCCATTCGGCAAGCACCTTACGGCGGTCCTTGCCTGCAGTGTCCGGCTGAGCACCGCCGAGGAACACGGGAACCGCATTCTGACCGGTGACGGGGTGCTTTACTTCGCCACCGCCGCCATTGAACACGATCTGTTGACGGTAGTCTTCCGTCCCCTTTCGACCGACCTGTGAGAAGAAGGCTGCAAAGCTGTAGTAATCGTCTTGAGTCCAGCGGTCGAACGGATGATTGTGGCATTGAGCACACTGGATTCGCATGCCCATGAAGATTTGGGCCACATTCTCAGCGACCTTCAGCGAGTCCCGTTCGATTTGATAGAAGTTGGTTGCGGGTGTATCGAATGTGCCACCGTCGGAAGAGAGCAGGGCCTTGACCATTTCATCCATTGGGACATCGTTGGCAATCTGGTCGGCCAGCCACTGGTAGTACAGCACGACGGCTTTGTAGGGGACCTGATTCGACGATCGCATCATCAGCAGTTCAGCCCATTTGGAGACGAGGATCTCCGTGAACTCCCGCCGCTGCAATAACTCGTCGATGATCAGTTCCCGTTTGTTGGGAGCCTGATCGGCCATGAAGGAGTCATATTCCTCCTGCGTGGGGACGAGCCCCGTCAAGTCAATCGTAATCCTTCGGAGGAACGTGGCATCGTCGCAGAGTTCCGAAGGATGAATTCGCAGTTTGCGAAGTTTGTCAGCCACCAGTTCGTCGACGTAGTTGACCGGCTCCACGGGGCGTTCTTCGTATTCCAGACCGGCTGGCAGCACGATGTACTGTGAAACAACAGTGTGGGTGTAGTACCGGGCCATGATAAACGCTTCGCCTCGAGCGCCTGCCGTGACGATCCCCTCCGGCGAAATCTCTGCGCTGACGGCGTTGTTCGACGAAGTGAGAGCGAGCGATGTGACGTCTCGCGTCGAACCGTCCGAGTAGCGAGCGAGCACTGTGATTCGCTGGGTTGTGCCTTCCCCACTCAGAACAGCCTGCTTGGGGTACAGCTCGAGTTCGGTGCAAACTGGGAGATCTGCGGGATCAGCCGGTGTGCCGGATGCGATCCATTCGATGAGGTCCTTCGCCATCGGGGAATCTAGGTCGAAGAGCTTGCCACCGGTGTGAGGCACAGCACCGACGGACTTCTGAACGATCAGGCTGGCCTCGGGGACAGCCAAGTCGATGCGTCGCCCGGGGAGTTCGCGGGTGATGCGCTGATGATCACCATCGGGGTCATAACCGAACAGTGAAAGCTCGAATCCATCCTTGCCACTGGCGGCACCGTGACAGCTGCCGCTGTTACACCCCGATTTCATAAAGATGGGCATGACATCCAGCTTGAAACTGACCGGCCGCGGTGCCATCGCTTCCTTGACTAACACTGGAACAGTCGCTGTCTGTCCCTCGAAAGCGACACTCAGCTGGGTCTGGCCGTCCGCCAGCGGCTTCACAAGGTTGCCTTCGAGTGCTGCGAAGCTGCCGTCCGCCAACGACCATTGAGCGGTCTCCGTGACATCCTGCGTGATGCCATCTGCATAGACCGCCTGAACCACGACCGACTGCCGGTCCTTGCTGGTCTTCAGACTGATCTCCGGCGGAAAGACGCGAAGTTCTGTCAGTTCAGCTGCTGAGATGTACGAAGTGGTACTCAGCAGAAGCATTGTCAGGATTGTGTACTGGAGGGTCTTCATCGACTTCCTCGGTTACCCTAATGTTCGATTGATTCGCTGATGTGCGAGCTTTCGGTTCGGTCACTGTGGACCGTCAATTGACGAACTGTGTTTCATCCGCCGCTGGAGGTCGCAGCAGTCTCGGAGGAGGCTGCCGCTTCAGCAGCACGGGCCGCTTCGACTCGCTGCTTCTGTTCGAGACGGAGTCGTTCGAGACGAGAGAGCGGCTTCTCGGTCGGCGGAGCTGCCGCTGAAACGGGTTGAGCAGCCGGTTGAGGCTGATCGGCTTTCGGCGGGATCGGTACGTCGATCTGCAGTCGTCCCGTCCCCAGGTTATGCAGAATGGAAGTGCCAGCCTCTGGCACCTGGACCTGACAGAACAGATTCTTGTGGTTGCCTGCAGGTGATCCTGTCTGAGTCTTCACGTTGAAGATCAATTCGCCCGTGTCCTTTGTTAGCTTCACGTCCTCTGCGGTTGTGTTCGCGGGTAGACCGACGAGTTTGGCGATCGCTTCCCCCTCAAAGTCTTTGCGCTTGTTGACCTTGACGATGATCGGCGTCTCTTTGCCCTGTTCGACCGAGGCAGCCTGATACTCGAACTGGAAGTACTGTTCCTCGACGGTCAACGGCACAAAAGGCGTAGCAATTTCGACGGAACCGTTCCCGACTTTCGCCCGGGCACGTACGGATATCATGGTCGTCTGCACGGCTGCGTTGCCTGCTGCATTCATCGGGATGAGAGCTTCAGTCTGATCTCCTGCGATTGAGATCGAGATCGAAGAGTTGACCCCCGGCGGATTCTGGAGCATGTCGAGCTTGATCGGCTCGGCATACCCTTCGTTGCGTTCAGCAATCACCTTGAGGTTCATCGATCCCCCCTGTACGAGAGGAACCGGTGGCGGCTCGATACGCACGCGAAACGGGAGTGCCTCAGTGACGACCACCGGCATGCGAAGTTCTTCCTCTTCCCAGACCCGCTGATTGTTCTGTCCACGAATCATCAGGTTGAGTGTTGAGAGCGGACCTTCAACAACGTGATCCTGAGCAGAGTCCGCGAGATGAGTGATGATGGAGGCGTACTTGCCGGCCACTGGGGCGTCAGCTGCTGCAAAGAAGATGACCGGCATTGTTCCGCCTGCACGCCAGCCTTCGGGGCATTCGATGCTCACGCCGGCTGGCAGATCGTCGCTGCGGAAGTTGACCGGCCCGCCGATGTCGGCCCGACTGACGTTCACGACCAGCCCGCATCCGGCCCCCTGCGGAATGATGATCTGTGGCTGCACATATTGGTCAAACTCGGTCGGTCGGGCGACGATCTTCGGTTCCACCGGGGTCACCTCGACACGGTACGTATGAGCATCACTCCCCTGACGCAGGTGGTCCCGCACTGCAACGGCGAACTCCCCATCCGCTGGGACTGTGAACCGCAAGTAACTGTCCGGACCTCGGCTGTCGTCATTGGCGGCCAACTGATTGCCATTCGCCATGTCGTACACATAAACGACAGGGTCGAGTTCCGAACGAATCCGTCGTGCATAGACCTCGATGTCGAACACTTGGCCCTGTTTACCGGTGAATTTGAAGTAGTCTGCTTCATCGCCTTCAGTCAGGACACCGTTGAACGCACCCGGTCCGGTTCCCGCAGTGGCTTCTGTGTGAGTGTTGTTGGGCTCGACTTCGACTGCGTTGTCGAGGTTCGTCAGGCGGAACCAGTTCCAGGAAGGGGCGACTCCGTGCTCGTCCTCTGCCACAAGGCCGAATGCCTCCTGAGTGGTAGCCGGGAGGGTGATCTCACGAGTGAAAGCGCCGGTCGGGTCTCCGAGGAAGGTGACACTGAGCGTCTCGCCCGGCTTGCCTCCTGCGGGGACAGTCGACATCGGACGCGGGAAATTGCCGATGTGAAGGCGATAGAACGCGTTGCCGTCGCCGTTGTAGGCACTGTCACGGAGGGCAACGATGTACTTGCCGTCTGCCGGGATGATGGTGCTGACCGCAGCATCGTTCCACAACAGGGCCGCGTCGTCACTCGAAGCAATCTCGTTGCGGTCCTCGCTCATGATGGCCAGGTAGGGATCGAAGTAGTTGCCTCCGCCGGACAGGCCCATCCGCATGCCGAAGACCTCTGCACTCAGCCGCTGCCCCTGTTTGGCTTCGACGACAAAGTAGTCCACATCTTCAGAGTCGATCCGGCCATGCACGGTCACGTTCTGCTCAATGACTTGCGGCTCGGTGAAGATCGTATTGGGTTCAACCTCATCAATGACGGGCAGGGCACCCACATGGAAGATTCGAAGATTTGTCAGGCCTGTACGGGTCCGGATCCGCATCCGCTTGGCGCCGGGGACTGCATTGTCAGCCAGTTTGAGCTTGACCTTGACCTGTTGCCCATTACTGTTGCCGGCCTCGTCTTTGGGAACCTCAAGGCTGACCACTTCAATGCCGCTGTCATAGATCAGCAATTCCTCGGCGTCCTGCAGATTAGAACCGTTCAGGATGACGTCGACCTCCGTTCCCCGCTGCCCACCATAGGGGGCAATGCTGCCGAGACCGGGAGAGGCTGCCATCGCCGCCGGAGTCAGGAGTGCAAAGGTGAGGAGAAGAAGACTGAGTGTCAGGAGTTTTCGTGACATCCGCATGGCGTGCCTCGGGTGACGTTTTGGGACCGATTTCATCCCTGGGTCACTTGTAGATTGGTTGATTGCTTGCGGTTTGGCGAAGCCGTTGGGCAATCGTTGGTTTTCAGGTTTCGCTAATCCGCAAGCGGATAGGTTTGTTTTTTGTCCATCACAATTGGTTAAAGACTCTAGGCGAGTATCTCCTTGATGACTTCGCCACCATTGACGATTTCGATCGGACGATCGCCTGGGGCCATGAGTTCCTTATCCGAAATGATTCCCAGGCAGTGGTAAACCGTCGTGAACAGGTTCTCCGGCCCGATCGGATCGAATTCCGGTTCTGTCGCGGTGGCGTCGGACGCTCCATAGACGGAACCGCGTTTGATGCCACCGCCTGCGAGGACGACGCTGAATCCCTTGGGCCAGTGATCGCGGCCTGCATTGCCATTGATCTTTGGTGTCCGGCCGAATTCGGATGACACCATTACCAGGGTTTCATCGAGCAAGCCTCGCTCTTCGAGGTCGGTGATGAGCCGTGCGAAGGCCTGATCAAATGGCGGCATCTGGTTGCGGAAACCGCCGACGATGTTGTTGTGCATGTCCCAGCCGCCGTAGGTCAGGTTGACCAGACGGCAACCCGCCTCGACGAGACGTCGAGCAAGAATCATGCGTGCCCCCGCCTGATTGCGACCGTACTCATCTCGCAGTTTGGCATCCTCCTTCTCGATGTCGAAGGCATCACGTGCCTCGGGCGAGTTGATCAGGCTGTACGCTGACTCGTAGAAGGTGTCCATCGCGGTGATCTGGTCGGATTTCTCACGATTCTGGAAGTACGCATTCACAGCTTCCAGGGCGGAACGGCGTGTTGCGAATCGCGAGTCATCGATGCCGTCGGGCAGATTGAGGTCACGCACCTTAAAGCCACCGGCTGCGGGATCACTGCCGAGGGAAAACGGAGCAAAAGCAGAACTCAGGTAACCGCTGCCGGCAAACTCATTGGGCTGATTGGGAATGCAGACGTAAGGTGGCAGATTGTTGCGAGATCCATACTCGTGCGAGATGACAGACCCGATGCTGGGGAACTGCAACGCCGGGCTCGGTTTGTAACCGGTGAACATGTTGTGCGTGCCACGTTCGTGAGCAGCCTCGCCGTGTGTCATCGAGCGAACAATCGTCAGACGGTCCGCGATCGCCGCGGTCTTGGAGAGCGTGTCGCCGAACAGCACGCCGTCCAGCTTGGTCTGCACCTGTCCCATTTCGCCCCGGTATTCGATCGGAGCGTAAGGCTTCGGATCGAACGACTCCTGATGAGCCATTCCGCCCGGCAGGAAGATATGGATGATCGACTTTGCTGTCCCTTCAAAGTTCTCGTAGTTCTTCAACTCGGCCATCGCTGCCCGACCGCGGAGCAGTTCCGGCAGAGTCAAACCGGCACCGGCCAGCACGCCAACCGAGAGGAATCCTCGGCGGGACATGTTCCTGAAGTGGTTGGGGGTACAATTCTGTGGCTGTGTCATCACAAAGCACTCCTCAGTTCATCATTGTGTCGAGGGGAAATTACGACTTCGCGAGCAGGGTCAAGTCGATATTGGTTAGCACATTCAGCCAAGTCGGGCCCGGATTGAATGTGATGAGCGTCTGTCCGATCAATTGGTCTCACAACGGGACACGTCAAAGATGCTCAAGTGGGCATCAAGTCGGTTCAAACGAACCAGCATTCTTCAGGTGGGAATCATGACCGGTGCTGGTGCCGGCTGGCAGGGATCACAAGCGTCTTTTCAGGACAATCCTTTGATCGGTGTTGAAGTCCAAGCTACGCATGTACAACTCCCGTTGTCAAGGTTGTGGGAGCCATCCCTGGCGATGAAGCACTCAGCCAGCCGACATAAGTGCTGATCAGCACTCGATATTCTTCAACTGCTGCCTCTTGGTGAATTCTGCCATCTTTGGACCGAACATTCCAGTAACCGCGTCGAGTTCGGTGCGGCTTCAGAAACTCAGTGAATCAATCCTGTCTTGTGTGCAGATCTGTCGATTCTCGGCAACATCCGAAAGATGTGCTCCGTCTCATGGCAAATCAGTCGAGAGTGGCTTCTATAATGCAGTTCAGAAACAACTCTCGATGATAAAATGAGAATGACATCCAGTTCTCAGAGCGACATCAATGCGAATTCTCATCCTAGAGGACTGCATCGAAAGGCAAGCATTGATGGAGACCTGTCTTGCAAAAGGCTTTCCAGATTACAATGTGTCATTCGATCGTGATGCAAACGCTTTCTGCGAGCGAGTGCGACGCGACGGGCTTGCTGATGTTGCCCTGATTGCACTCGATCACGATCTGGAGATGATCCTCGATGATTCCGGACAACTTTACGATCCGGGGACAGGTCGCGATGTGGCTGAGTGTCTCGCTCAGCTTGATCCCGTGTGTCCGGTCATCATCCACTCGACGAACTCGCCTGCTGCTGTTGGAATGGAGCAATGCCTTCAGGACGCACACTGGACCACGCATCGGGTCATCCCTTTCGTGTCTCCCGTTAGCCGAGGAAGTGATGATGCGGCACCTGCAAATGCGGAGTGGATCCGGACCTTTTGGTATCGGACCTGTCGAAAGGCCATTTCCTCCTCGTTGCGGTAGCTTAGTCATTGCCACTGCACGAATACTCGTTGGAATTCCGGACGTTCTCGCCTAAACTCAGCTGTTTGCAGCACTCCAGACAGGTTGAGACGATCGGATGGCGAAAGACTTTCTTGCGGGAACGAAAGACCGCTATGACGTGGTGGTGATCGGCTCGGGACTGGCCGGGCTGACGGGGGCGAACGTGCTCGCCAAGCAGGGGTATTCCGTCCTGCTGCTTGAGCATCACTATCAACTCGGCGGGATGGCCACGTGGTTCAAACGCCGAGGGGGACACATCTTCGATATCTCTCTGCATGGCTTTCCGGTTGGGATGAAGAAGTCCTGCCGAAAATACTGGACCGACGAGATCGCTGAGAGCATCGTCCAACTCAAAGGCATCCGCTTCGAGAATCCGCAATTCTCTCTCCGCACGACGTTCACCCGGGAGGATTTCACAAGGATCATCACGGACGAGTTCGGGATTCCATTCGAGACGGTCGATCAGTTCTTCGCCACGGCCCGGTCGATGAATTTTTACGATGACCAGAGCAAGACCACGCGAGAGCTGTTCGAGGAGTTCTTCCCCGGCCGCAGTGACGTGCATCGTCTGCTGATGGAACCGATCACCTACGCCAACGGCTCGACGATGGAAGACCCGGCCATCACCTACGGCATTGTCTTCAGCAACTTTATGAGCAAGGGGGTCTTTACCTTTCAGGGGGGGACAGACAAGCTGGTGCAGCAGATGAAGGCTGAGTTGGAGGCGAACGGCGTTGACATTCGCATCCGCTCGCTCGTGGAAGAGGTTGAGGTCACTCCCGATCGTCGCGTCACAGCCGTGGTCGTCAACGGTAAACGTGTCGAGTGCGGGGCCGTGCTCTCAAACGCAAATATCAAATCGACGATCCTGAAACTTGTCGGTGAGGAACACTTCGATCCGGAGTATGTCGATGAAGCGAAAGCTGTCCGACTGAACAATTCGAGCTGTCAGGTCTACATCGGTCTCAAGCCGGGGGTCAGTTTTGACGACAGCTGCGGCGACTTGCTGTTTCACTCTGAGCATACCGGCTTCGACGTCGATGCCATGCTCTCCAAGGATGTCAGTAGCCGAACGTTCTCCTTCTACTATCCTCAAACCCGGCCTGGCAGCGACCGCTGGTTGATCGTCTCCTCAACCAACGCCAATTACGATGACTGGGCGAACCTGCCCGAAGATCAGTATGAGGCGGACAAGCAACATCTGTGCGAGACGACGCTCGACTGTCTGGAGCAGTACGTCCCCAACATTCGCGAGAAGCTCGATTGGATCGAAGCGTCGACCCCGCGAACATTCAAGCACTACACCCGCCATCTCGAGGGGGCCAGCTTCGGTACCAAGTTCGAAGGCCTCAAGGTCTCTCAGACGCTTCCCGAGCAGATTCACGGCCTGTTTCACGCGGGTTCCGTAGGCATCATCATGTCCGGCTGGCTGGGTGCGGTGAACTACGGCGTGATCACGTCAAACGAAGTCGACAAGTACCTGACGCCCGCGGAAGCGACTGTTTGAACAAGATTCCTGATTTCAGCTCTCGTCTCGTCGATCATTCCTGCCTACCATAGGCAGAAGAGTTCCTCGCGGATTCGGTGGCGTGTCATCACGTCATGTCCCCAAAAGTCCAGATTCTCGATGTCGCCTGTCCCCCCGCAGTATCAGCAGACGGTTGAGATGGCGTCGCCGGTGGGCGATCGCTCTGTTGAGGTCCATCCGGTGATTGCTCTTGTTAAGGGCAGCGATCCGGGACAGAGCCAGGAAACCGATCTGCTTCTCGCACAAAGGCTGAAGATCGCCTCGCTTGTGCTGTTTGCCGGGTTCTGTGCATTCTTCATCAAGAATGTGCTCTACCTCGAACAGTTTCGGTCGATGCCGGATTGGGCTTTGTTCTGGGATCATCTGGCCATCACGCTGATCACGGGTCTCGTCGGGTGGCGATTGTGCACTCGATGCCAGCACACTCTGAATCACCTTCGCGTGGTCGAGTTACTGGTCTTCGGGGGATCGGCGCTGTTCTTTCTGCTGCTCAGTTACTCGCAACTTGCCCATAGTGCGACTGCGGGATACATCCCGCCGATCATTCCCCCGTGGTTGTTGCTGATCTTTACATATGCCTTGTTCATCCCGAACACCTGGCAGCGGGCAGCCGCCGTGATTGGTGTCATTGCCGCTCTTCCGGTGGTGTTGACTCTGTTTCTCAGTACGACATCACCTGAGTTTAAGCAATTGCTGACAACAAACCTGCACTTTCAGGGGTTCATCGTCTCAGTCATCATGCTCATGACGCTCACAGCCGTCAGCGCGACGCTGGGTGTGAAAACGATCGGCACGCTCCGACGAACTGCCTACGAGGCCCGGAGGATTGGTCAATACCGGCTCAAGCGGCTGCTGGGATCGGGAGGCATGGGTGAGGTCTATCTGGCCGAACATGTCATGTTGAAGCGACCCTGTGCGGTGAAGGTGATCAAACCGGCCAAGGCGGGCGACCGGAAGGCACTGGCCCGCTTCGAGCAGGAAGTCCAGGCGACGGCCAAACTCACTCATTGGAACAGTATCGAGATTTTCGACTACGGACGTGCGGAGGACGGAACGTTCTATTACGCCATGGAATATTTGCCGGGGATGAACCTCGAACAACTGGTCGAAATGTACGGCCCGTTACCCGAGTCACGGATCATTCATCTTCTCTCTCAAACCTGTGATGCGCTCAGCGAAGCACACGCGTTGGGATTGATCCACCGTGACATCAAGCCGGCCAACATCTTCGCGGCCAAACGTGGACAGATCTACGATACGGCCAAGTTGCTGGACTTCGGACTCGCCAAGCCACTCGCCAAAATGGAGCAGGGGAACCTGACTCAGGAGGGAAATGTCGCTGGGTCGCCTCTGTACATGGCTCCTGAGCAGATTATGGGAGATCCTCCCGATGCCAGAAGCGATATTTACTCGCTGGGCGTTGTGGCTTACTTCCTGCTGACGGGCAGGCGACCATTTGAGCATGAAAACTCAATGAAAGTCTTGATCGCTCACGCTCATGAGACGCCCGCGCCTCCGTCCAGCTTGAAGGTAGAGATCTCGTCGGACATCGAAGCGATTGTCCTGAAGTGCCTCGAAAAATCTCCGGACGCACGCTTTTCTGATGCTCAATCACTCCGGAGTGCGCTACTTCGCTGCGACCAGGCCGGACACTGGACTCGAGAAGACGCTCGCTCATGGTGGGAGAACAACGGTTGTCCGCACAAGCGGGAGTTGGACCAGGAAGTCTTCGGACGAGAGCAGCTTGCTCTCACGGCGTCCTGAATGACATTCATCCGGGACGGTGCTCGTTCAGAGCATCGATTCTGGGCGACCTTTGGCGAAATTCAGACTGTGCTCAGTTGTTGCGGAGGGCTTCGTCAATTTCGTCGAAGCCGTGAAGACTCACTTCCCGAATATCCATCTCGTGTTCAATTCGCAGGCTGACGATCCCTTGGTCGATGTCCATGATGGTTAGAACGTGTTGGCCAACCTGTATTGAATCACCGATCGAAAGTTCGATCTCTTGCTCTTGCACGGGGAACCCTCCGGGAAGTGGTGGTGGTTCGTGTATTGAAATTCCGTTCATATCCCGCAACGATTTTGCGGCTCAGAAGTCGGTGACTATAACACTTGTTCTGTAGTTCGACAAAGGCTATTCACACTCGTGGCACAACGTTTTTCAATCCAGAAATCGCGGATCTTTTTTCCATTGACATCCCGGTCAGGAAACGCACGCTGCATCTCGTGAACATCTGTTCGCAGGTTGGTTTGTATCCGTCATTCATCCTTCGAGAACATCATGCAAGTCCCCAATGAACCCCTTGATCTTCTGGTCGTTGCACCTCATCCAGATGATGCGGAGATCAGTGTGGGAGGCGCAATTCTGCGCTGCAAAGCGCTGGGGATGTCGGTCGGTGTTGTTGAACTCACGAATGGAGAACCAACACCTCATGGGAGCGAACAGATTCGAACAGCGGAAACCAATGCTTCGACCAAAGTCCTCGAACTCGACTGGCGGCACAATTTGGGCCTGCCCAATCGCAGTCTGGAGAACGATCTTGCCTCTCGCAGGGCATTAGCAGGCGTGTTTCGCGTGACACGCCCAGGCATCATTCTTGCCCCGTACTGGGATGATGCACATCCTGACCACGTCGCAGCTAGTGCCCTTTGCGACGGAGCGCGCTTTTGGTCCAAACTCTCCCGGTCCGATCTCGCGGGCGATCCGTTCCATCCCCCCCGTATCTATTATTTCTGGAGCATTCATCTTCGCATCCACCCTGCACCTGCTTTCGTGCTCGACATCAGCCCCTACATCGACCGGAAAATGGACGCAGTCCGATGCTTCGAGAGTCAGATGGTCGTCGGGCGCTCGCAGGAGCATCCGACATTGTTGGATGACATCAAGGATCGGGCCCGCTACTGGGGTTGGACCATCGGCACCGCCTACGCAGAGCCATTTGCCAGTCGGGAAGAGATCGGGCTCAGTGATCTTCGCGTGCTACACTGACCAGATGACCATTACCGTGGAGTTCTTCGGCATCGCACGCAAAAGAGCAGGTCTCTCATCAATCGAGATCGATGCCGATAGCGTTGGAGCAGCCTTCGATCTCCTCGCCGATCGCATACCGCACTGGGCCGAAGCCTGCCTCGACGACGGTCATCTCAAAAAATCATTCCTCGCCAACATCAACGGTCGCACCTTCGTTTCCGATCGTGATCGACCGTTGAAGGACGGTGATCACCTGTTAATCCTGGCAGCCGACGTCGGCGGATAATCTTCATCTCAAACCAATCGCGAGGAAAGTGCTAGGCATTCCGAGGCTGGTGGTGCGCGATCTTCTCAGCCAGTCTGTTTCAGTCGTGGAGTTCTCTGGCTCGTGTTTCCGGGGCAAAGAGAAGCACGACGAGTCCCAGCAGGTACAGCAGGCTCAGCAGCAAGCACGCTTGTGAGAGCGTATAGCCCCAGTCGTTCTTCATCCATCCGGACAGATACAGAATCGGAGCGGCGGCAATTCGTCCGCCGTTGAAGCAGAAGCCCGTGCCTGTGCCTCTCAAACGAGTCGGATAAAGTTCAGGGAAGTAGATCGCATAGCCTGCGTGCATGCCAAGTGTGAGGAAGCCGAACACAGGCAGCAGTCCGTACAGGATCGTCTGCGAGAACGTAAAGCCGAACAGCACGAGCGCACTCACCAACCCGCCCAGATGAAACGCGAGAAACGCCGGCTTACGACCGATGCGTTGCGATAATGGACCAAAGCAGAGCAGCCCAATGCCGCCGCCAGTCGTCACCAGAAACATCCCCAACATCTCCCAGCGAGTCAGAGCCGCCTTGCGGTCATCGTCGCTCAAGTCAGGCTGATCGGCAGCAAGTCGTACTTCAGCCGCGTTTCGCATCGTTGCCTTGCCGTGGATATGAACGCCCCAGAAAGTCGCCAGCCCGACCGATGCCAGTGAGAAGCCGACGAGCGTGCTGCGAATCCACTTTGAAGAGAACAACTCACTGATTCGACCGACCTGTTGCGTTGAGTCCTCCGCTGCTCGTGAGCGGGCCGCCTGCCACTCCTTCGGCTCCTGGAGACTCACCCGAATCCAGATGATGAGCAGTGCCGGCAACGCCCCTAAAGCAAAGCCGATTCGCCATTTGACGGACGCCGCCTGTACGGGATCGGTGATCCCCCAGTCATGTGCCCATTGTGTCAGGGCATTGCCGACGTCTGCATTGCCGATAAAGAATGTCACTGCTGCAACCGCGAGGTACGTGCCAAACACACTTGACGCATGGAAGATCCCACCAACATGTGCGCGCGCCCGTGCAGGGAAGACCTCAAACACCATCGCACTCGCGACGGCCCATTCGCCACCAACTCCCATTGCCACGAGGAACCTCAACCCCGCGAGGTGCCACCATTGAGCCGAGAACGCGGACAGACAAGTGAACAGCGAGTAGAACACAATTGTGAGCGTCATCGTCCGTTTGCGGCCGATACGATCGCTCAGCATGCCGAAGAAGATTCCCCCGACAGCTCCTCCAACGAGAAAGCAGGCAAAGGCGATGTCGTTGTAGAATTCCTTGCGTCCCGTCTGTTCAGCTTCCGTGAGTTCTTCCCCGCCTTGCTCCTGCATCTCGATGAAGGTCGGCATCGCTTCATTCGAACTGGCAACGAAAATCTGTCCCTCGAAGATGTCGAACACCCACCCCAGCGACGCGATTACGAGGACCATCCACTGATAGCGTGAGATTCCGGCATACCACGGTCGGTTGTCGTCGATTGCAGATGGCGAAGAATTATCAGTCATCGCAGGCCTCGCAGACGGAATCGAGAGTCGAAGTGTCACTGTCTAACACGCGGTAAGCGGCGAGGCAACGCCGAGCGACACCAGCGAGCAGCGAATTCACGCCGATCGACCGAATCGGAACGGAGATGTCGACATCGTCGACGTGGAAGGGAACAACGTCGAAAAATGCGATCGGCGTCGCCTCGTGGCTCACTGGATAGAACGTCTCTGTTCGATTCGATATCGTGGCGATGAACCGATCCTTCACCCACATTGATCTCATGAACCGCCTTCGTCTCGCCGTCGCAACCAGTCGTTTCTCGTCCTCTTTGCGTGAGGTCGTGCGGATGGCGGCTGAGACAGGGGCGAGCGGCTTGCAGTTCGATGCGAGACAACAGCTCAAGCCGACCGACCTGTCGGAAACGGGGCGACGGCAGTTGCTTCATTCACTTGGCGAGCGTGACCTCTCCGTCGCATCGCTGACCATGCCTCTACGTCTGGCATTGTACGATGAGGAGTATCTGGACGTCCGTATCGAAGCGATCAAACAGGCGATGCAGTTTGCCTGGGACCTGAAAGCACGCGTGCTGACCTGTCGCATCGGTCGAATTCCCGGCGATGACGCCGTTCGCGAACGATCGCGACTGCAGGAGGTTCTAGGGGCGATCGCCTCTCACGGAAATCATGTCGGCGTGACGTTCTCGATCACTCCCGCAGGCGACTCACCGGACGTTTTGCGATCGCTGATCGAATCCGTGAACACGGGACCGCTGGGGATCGACTTTGATCCCGCAGAGCGAGTCATGTCGCGGCTGGATCCGGTGAAGTCGTTGCGGGAGTTGCACGCACACGTCACTCACATGACAGTCCGAGATGCCATCCGTGATGTGGATGGCAGCGGTCGTGAAGTTCCCGTTGGTCGGGGTGAATGTCAATGGCCCGATCTGCTCGCTCTCGTCGACGAGATGAATTATGCAGGCTGGCTGACCGCGGACCGAACGGCCGGCAACGACCCGTTCGGTGACGTGAGGCGTGCCGTGCAGTTCGTGCGAAACGTGGTCCATCAATGATGGAACCGATCTCCGTCTCCGAACTGACGCGGCAGGTCAAAGACTGTCTGGAGGGGAACTTCCCGCTGGTTGTCGTGCGTGGTGAGGTGTCGAGTTGCACCCACGCCTCGTCAGGGCATGTGTACTTCACCCTCAAGGATGAGCAGGCTCAGATCCGTGTCGTCATGTGGAAGCGGACCGCCTCCCGGGTCAAGTTCGATGTTAATGACGGCATGGATCTGGTCGTGATCGGAGCCATTGAGCTGTATGCACCTCGCGGCACTTATCAACTCGTCGTCGAAGAACTAATCCCCCAGGGAGTCGGGCCGCTCGAACTGGCGTTTCGACAGCTGCATGAGAAGCTGCAAAAGGAAGGACTCTTCGAGCCGTCCCGCAAGCGACCCTTGCCCAGATTCCCGCGTCGCATCGCCATGATCACCAGCCCCACCGGTGCGGCCATCCGCGATATGCTGCAGGTGATTTGCCGCCGCTGGCCATCGCTGAACGTGGTGCTATTGCCTGTCGCCGTACAGGGTGACGCCGCCGCGCCACAGATCGCAAAGGCGCTCAGGGAGGTCTCCAGGCTCGATGATGTCGACGTCGTGATTGCAGGGCGAGGCGGCGGGAGCCTCGAAGACCTCTGGGCCTTCAATGAAGAGATCGTGGCTCGCGCCATCGCCGCCTGTCCGATTCCGGTCGTGAGTGCGGTTGGACATGAAATCGACGTCACGATCGCGGACCTCGTTGCAGATCGCCGCGCGCTCACGCCGAGTGAAGCTGCTGAACTCGTGGTGCCGGACATGGTTGAACTGGAGTCACAATTACATCACGTCGGCAAGCGGCTGGTCGGCTCGCTCAGGGACCAGGCCACGTCCGCAAGGCGTCAACTCGAGTTGCTGTCATCGCGACGGGTGCTCCGACAACCCTTCGACCGATTACGGCAACAGTCACAGCGATTGGACGATTGGCATGAACAACTCTCCCGAGCGATCCGCACACGGACTCGACAGGGTCAATCGCAACTTGCGACCATGGCGGCGGCGCTAAACGCGCTCAGTCCGCTGAACGTACTGGAACGGGGTTATAGCATCACCCAACTGGCGGAGACGGGCAAAGTCGTGAAGCGGGTCGAAGATGTGAGCGTCGGGGACCAGTTGCTCACGCGACTTCACCAGGGGCAGGTCGTCTCCCGCGTTGAGTCAGTGGAACAGCAGGAAATGAAGTCAACCAAGGGTTGAGGATTGATGGTCAAGAAGAAGTCAGAAAAGATCGACAGGCAACCGGAGTCGTTCGAAGCGGCACTTGGCGAATTGGCGGAGATCGTGAGTGATCTGGAGGACGGCTCCATCGGCCTGGAAGAATCTCTTGAGCGTTTCGAGGAGGGAATGCGGTTGTTGCGCCATTGTCATGAAGTGCTGGGCAAGGCAGAGGCTCGTATTGAGCAACTCACCGGCTTTGACGCTGACGGCAACCCTGTCACCAAACCACTCGACGGAGTTGCGACGATCGATCAGCAGAAGAACTCTGCCGGTCGCAGGCAACGCTCACCTCGCAAAGCGTCCAAGGCGGAGGACGATGATGACGCTGGCCCAACCCTCTTCTGACAGGAGAGCATCAACATGACATCCCTGAGATTCGCGGCATCCCACTTGATCATTGCCCTGTTTGTTCTTCTTCCGTCAATCACTTGCGGTGCAGACGGACCGACTCGACAGGAGGCCGTAGATGCGATGCACCGAGCCGTGCGGTTCTTTCGCAACAAATGCTCGACGAGTGGGGGATACGTGTATCGGGTGAGTGACGACCTCACGAAGCGAGAAGGGGAGGATCGTGTCGATGAGACGATGGCGTGGGTCGAACCGCCCGGAACGCCCGCAGTCGGCACGGCTTATCTCGATGCGTATCGGCTGACTGGTGACCCGATGCTTCTCGACGCAGCCAAGGAGACTGCAGATGCCCTCGTCCGTGGGCAACTGGTCTCAGGCGGATGGATGGGGTTCATCGAGTTTGATCCTGAGAAACGCAAGCAGTATGCCTATCGAGTGGAAGGCGAAATGGTCGATGGCCGCAAGAACTGGACGACGTACGATGACGACAAGTCGCAATCAGCGATCCGCTTCTTGATGCAACTCGACAAAACCCTGGAGTTCGAGAACGAGACGATTCATGAGGCGGCCCGCTATGCATTGAACGCAACCGTTGAAGCCCAGTATCCCAACGGTGCATGGCCGCAGCAGTTCAAAGAGTTTCCCCAAGCCGAGGAATTTCCGGTCCTACAGGCGAGTTTCCCCGATGAATGGCCCCGCCAGTTTCCGGACGTTCGTTATACGTCACACTACACGCTCAACGATGACACAATCAGTGATCTCATCACGACGATGCTCGATGCCTGGGACATCTACGGAGATGAACGCTTTCTCGTATCGGCCAAGCATGGCGGTGACTTCCTGCTGCTCGCTCAGTTGCCCGAACCACAACCCGGCTGGGCACAGCAGTATGATCGTGAGATGCATCCGGTTTGGGCACGGAAGTTCGAACCGCCCGCAGTGACGGGTGGCGAGTCTCAGGGAGCCATGCGGACATTGATGATGCTCTATCGTCGTACAAGTGACGACAAATACCTGGAACCGATTCCACGAGCGATTGCCTACTATCGCAGCAGCCTGTTACCGGATGGTCGCCTCGCAAGGTTCTATGAACTTGGATCCAATCGACCGTTGTATTTTACGAAAAACTACCAGCTGACGTACGACGACAGCGACATGCCCACGCACTATGGTTTCAAATCAAGTTCGCATTTGGATGAGCTTGAGAAGGACTATGATCAGCTTCGCAGGCACTCTCTGGCAAACCTTGAGTCGAACGAAGAGCCAGCAATGCCCCGCATGAGTGGGAAACTCCGGCGCCATACAGCGGAGGTCCTCAGTTCCCTCGACGAGCGGGGGGCATGGGTGCAGGATGGTCGGATGAGAAACTTCGGCGAGGATAATGACACGCGACGGGTGATTGAGTCGGCGACGTTCGCGAAGAACCTGCGGGTGTTGGCAACGTATATTGCAGCGATGGGGGCCGAATGAGATTTCGGGAAATGAACGGTTTCGCTAAGCCGCAAGCGGTGATCGTTACCTCAACAGGTGGTTGTTGGCCATTGTGATGCCGCTGAGCATGGCGCCGATGATGCCGAGGAAGCCCTGGTCGGTGCCGCAGAGGAAGAGGTTGTCGATGCCGGTTGTGCCGTCGAGGACTTTTCGGGGGGCACCGTAGACAGCCCCTTTGAGGTGTCCGGTGAACTTCTTGATCGTGCGGGGTGTGAAGATGTCCGTATCGATGATGTGGTCGCGAAAGTCGGGGATGTGCTGAATGGCTGACTCGACCATGCGGCGGCCCCATTCCTCCTTGGCCGGGTAATACTCGTCATCCGGCAGCGACATCCAATAGTCCGGATCGGCCAGCGACGTGATGCGGATGTAGCCCTCGTCGAGTTGTTCGCCATCGGCATAACGAAAGTTGTTGGGTGAGCAGATGATGCCGCTCCGCAGATCGAGCGGTTCGGTCGGCGGCTCGTAGTGAAACTGCTGCGCATCGTTGTAGAACACGATGGTCTCATCGTGCCCCAATTCGCGAGGTTGACAGTCGAGCACGAAGATCGCCTCGTTGAAGCTGATCTCGCCGGAAGGGGGAATGGAGTATTGAGCATGGAGAACACCTTCTGCTCCATTCTCCATTTTCCATTCTCCATTCACCAACCTCAGCGTCTCCACATGCCCAGCCGACGACAACACGTGCTCCGCCTCGATCTCGGTGCCATCGTCGAGGATCACGCCAGTGGTGCGTCCATCTTCGACCATGATCTCGCGAACGCCGTGACGGAGTTTGAGTTCGCCGCCGAGTTCCTTGTAGTGACGGGTCAGCTTCTTGAGGATTTGCCGAACTCCCTTGAACGGACGGGCGAAGCCTTCTTCAAAGATGCTTTTGAACATGATGCAGAACTGGCTGAAGTCCATGTCGTGCGGCGTCGCTGAGCCGTAGAACATTAGCGGACAGAACAGCATGTCGATCAGTGTTCGGTCTGAGAGGAATTCGCTGAGCACCTGGCGTGCGGATGCCGGTTCGTTCGAGAGGCTGGTCTCGTCGTAGTCATTGATGTGTATGACGAGTTTGCGAAACCGATCGGCCTGTTGAGGGAAGACATCGCAGACGTTCTCAACGAATGCTGCAAAGTCGTTCGCGAACGGAATGCGATATCCAGGGAAAACGACCGATGAACCGTTCTGCGGTGAAAGGTCAAAGTCGTCCCACCTCAGGCGGAGTTGTTTCAGCAGTTTGGCGAGTGGGCCGGTACGTGTGCCGGGCTCGGCGTAGTTCGTGACCGCGTGAAGGCCGACATCGTAGTTACGGCCTCGAAGTCGGTAGAACGAGTTCAGCCCGCCGATCGTCGTGTGCCGTTCGAGAATGCAGACCGGCTTCTCGTAATAGGCCAGCCGAATCCCCGCTGCCAGTCCGGACATCCCGGCGCCGATGATGACGGTGTGATATCGCACGTTTTATCGGCGTTTTCAGGCGTCTCTGGTGACAAGTTTCAAACAGTCGTTCAGGGTAAGAATGAACGACACTCGCCTAGACCCACGTGTCCTCATTACGCTGACGCCCCTTGATTGTCTTCATGTAGACATGTCGATGTCGAGAGACAATCCCACTGGCCTTCCTGATCTTCATGAATCGATCAGCAGGGAGAGGTGATTCTCGCCAGTGCATGATTTCTTCGTGACCGAACGGTTCGCTGATCTGTGCATAGAGTTCATGGTCGAAGTCGGCTTCACCATGATACTCGCCGTCATGGATATGGACTGTCGGGAAGAACAGTTGTTTGAGTTCACTGCGTCGTGGGAACTCAAATGCCATCGGGTGATGACGGTGACGCTCGGGTTTTAATTGAAAGACCACAAATCCATAGTCCGAGTACCCACGAATTTGATCCCAGATTCGGCGAGGAATTCGAAATCGTTTATCGAGGCGATTGAAGTCATCGAATGTTGGGACAAAGGATGCCTCAAAACTGCCAACTTCTTTGACCTCCAGATCCGCGGCTCGACCAGACCCACCAAAACCGCCCGAGAAAGAGTTCGTCTTCCGCGGAGAGGGAAAACCCTTCTTGAGATCGGAAAAGAACTCAGGGTAGTCCTCTAATGAAATGAAGCGGACTGCATCCTCAGTCGACTGCGGAATGACAGGAATTGGCAACGTCATGGCGACGTCATCGCTGGCCTCGATCGACATTTGATAAACGATGAACTGGTTGCCTTCTCTCTTCCTTGAGTCAGCAGCGAAGATCCTGGTGTCTGATACGGATTCTGGTGGCGGTTGGATGCAACACATCGGCTTTTCTTCTCCGAGTGTGATGTGCTCGCCGCCATTCAACGGAGGACGTTACACACCAGCCGGCACGTCTGCCAGTTTCGGTGTGAGATAATCGACGGTGGAGTCCATCGTGATCAGGTTCTCGTATTCGTCTTCGGGAATCTGCACGCGGTATTGCTTGCGGAGTTCCATGACAATGTCCAGGAAGTCCATGCTGTCGAGTTCCATTTGATCGCGGAACGCGACGCTGTCGTCGAGGTCTGTCAGGTCTTCATCGGGAGCAATACGTTCCAGGATGTCCAAAACGACCTGGCGAATCTCAGGCGGGGCCATTCACACGTCTCCATCAACAATTGGGACCGGTCCTTTAGCACCAGTCGCAGTCATACGGGGGAGCGATCTACAGACTTGCAGACCCACTCACATCAGCGACAGCACCACAGCTCGAACCAACTCAGTTGTAGAGACCGCCGTGCTCCGCGGGGAATTTGCGGACGATCAACACGGAGTTAATCCCCAGCATGCCGAACGAATTGTTCAGAATGCACTCGGCCCGTTCCAGCGATCGCGGCTCATTCGCCACAATTTGAGGCAGGGCACAGCAGGGATCCGGATGATCGAGATTGATTGTAGCGTGCGCCATCCTGTCGTCAAACGCAGGCACGTTCCCCAACAGCTCTAATGCACCAGCGGCTCCCATCGCGTGACCGATGAAGCTCTTGGTGTTGTTGATCGCCACAGCAGGATGCTCATTGAACACCGATGCAAGAGCCCGTGACTCCTCGATGTCCCCTTGCTCGGTCGCTGTCGCATGACTGCTGACAATGTCAATGTCCTGCGGTTGCAGGTTCGCACGAGAAAGTGCCAGTCGGATGCACTCCGCTTGTCGGGAGGCATTCGGAAGGACGAAGTCAGAGGCGTCAGAATTCATCGCGTAGCCGAGGATTTCCCCGTAAATTCTTGCACCACGGGCGATCGCGTCCGGCAGTCGTTCGAGGGTGCAGATGCCACCTCCCTCTGCAACCACGATTCCGCAGCGTTCCTTGTCGAACGGGCGGCACGCTTTAGTGGGGTCTTCATGCTGGGCAAGCGCCCCCTGACTGGCAAAACTGGCGAAAATGCCGAATGTGTGAATACTCTCCGACACTCCTCCGGCTATCGCGATGTCGACCTCGTTCAACCTGAGCATCTGAACAGCCTGGATGAATCCGGCATTCCCAGCTGCACAGGCGGCTCCCAATGTCAGATGTGGCCCGGTGATCTGCAGGTTCAGTGTCACCTCGCCGGCGGGATTGTTCGCAACTGTACGTGGGTTATGGTGATGCGACCAGCAGGTTGTATCGTAATCAAACTGTGAAATCTCGTAGATTTCGTTCTCGGTTTCAACGTTGCCGTGCTCTGTGATCCCCAGGTAGACACCGACCCGATCACGCCGGACGTTCTCCCAGTCAAGTCCGGAGTCATTCACTGCTTCGTTGGCACAGTAGATCGATATGGACCCGGCTCGAGTTCCGCGACGGCGGTCTTTTCTCTTTTGATACCGAAATTCATCAAAATCGCACACGCCTGCCAGCACGGGACCCATATAACGGGTTTCGTAGTCGACGACACCGGACCGTCCAGCAAGCAGGCTCTCACGGAATTCCGAGAGGCTGTTGCCATTGGGGGCGGTGAGGCCCACACCGGTGATCACAATCCGGTGCGGGTCGAGGAGTGTGTCCGACATCATCTGATCCATGAAAAAGCGAAGGGTGCAGCGTAGCCAGTGCGAAAATGCAGGGCAAGCGGTGGAGGGAGTGGTCGAGTGGCAAAGTGGCAAGGAAATCGGACCTCATTCGCTTTGCCAGTTTGCTACCCGGCCACGAGACCACTCCGACGGGACCGCTCTTGCAGTAAACCCTGTGATTGCCATAGATTTCGGTTCCCTCTCGGATGGAATCTTATGAGGAACACACGGATGTGGTGTGCCAGTTGTCAGACGGATGTTGCCGGTGAAGTCTCTGCAGATGGGCAGAGTGTCTTATGTACCGCGTGTGGTAGTGAGGTCAGCAGCGGTCGTTCGCTGAGCCTGCACCCCAAGACTCGCGAAGCACGCGAGTTGCTCGAGCGCTGGTCGACCGAAGAACTGCTCGATCCTGATGTCCGCCTGTCCCATCCCCCACGTGCAGCAGTCTCTGGAGGTTCAGGCGAAACGACAGAAGCCTCAGCGCGGTCACGTGCGAATTCAAAAAATGTGGAAGAAGTCTCTGTTCCCGTCAAACAGCCGGAATCGACGACCCCGAGAGCAGTCGAACAGGTGGATGCTGAGGAAGCTCACTCACCGAACGAAACTTCTGGCAAGGAAAACCAGCGGAGAAAGTTCCGGGTTGACGACCAGCATCAAACGCGAGTTGGAAGTCATGCTCCGGTCCCCGCACCGCATCCGAAACGTCAGGCTCGACAGCCCTCCCGAACGACTCGCATCGACGCTGCACACGAACAGTCGCCGGCTCCTCACTTCAACATCGCTTCCGCATTTGAAGGGAAATCGCGACCGGGGCAAGGCGAGTCGCTGTGGGGCCAGATTCTCGCTTACAGTGGTGTTGGGCTGCTGACCGTGGGGACCGTGATGGTTCTCTGGGGCTATTTTGGTGGACCCGAGAGTTACACCCCGACCGGATGGCTGCTCGCCAGTGCAGGGCAGATGCTGTTGTTTCTGGGAGTGGTCACGCTCGTTTCCGGCGGCATGGAGCAGACAACTCACGAGGTTTCCCGTCGGATCGAATACCTGGGCGATCAACTCGTCCGCTTCGAACAGGCGCAGCAGGATTTGTTGCGTGGTCCTCACTTCGCAGTTAACGTTGACGAAGAGTCGGAGACGGGATCACGATCACGCCGCATGGCGGCAACGGAAGACAGCGACCGTAACGGCAGGTGATCCGTACCGAGCAATCATGCCGATCACGCTTCGGATGGCCTATCGCATGAAGGCCGTGTAGTAAAATGCCAGTCCCGTCACGGACGTCAGCACGAGATCGATCGTTGAGATCCATCCGAGCTTGCGATGCATTGAGCTGTGACTGCAAGGTGCCGGAGGGGACGGCATCCGCTTCAACGCAAGGGCGATCGTGATGCCCCACAGAATCGGAGTTGAGACGGCAAATACCAGATGGACATAGAGAACTGTCTGTGCCTGGGAAAAGGACTCACCGATCAGTCGCGGGTGCTCCGGGTCTTTGTTGACGACATTCTCCCAGCCGCCGTGCACCCATTGCATGTCGATCTCAAAGGCCCCGACTGCCAGGAGAAGCACGATCGCCAGGCCGAGCTGTAGTCGCTTGTGGACGGCAAAGTTCCCCTGTTTGACCTGCCACAGGCTGAACACCAGAACGGGCACGACGAGCACCAGTGCCGTCACCACGACGTCCAGCATCAGGGACGAGTCATAACCCAGAAATCCGTGCTTCCACATGATGCGAGATGCCGACTGACCACGAAGAGTAGGTTGAGAGTTGACTGCAAATGGTTCATAGTGAAACGTCCCCACTTTGACCACCATCCGCCCGCCAATTCGATTCTCCCGCGCTGAAAACCATCATGCCTCTTGAGAAACAGCCTGCCAAACTGTCTCCAGATTCCTCTGTGAATCACGATATCGAATTTGCAGTCCCTTTCGTGCACCGCCTTCGATTCACGCAGGATGTGCTTGGACGCGATCAGAATACCCTGGCGGACTTGCTGACCTGTTCCGGTGACACTCCACCACGGGTCCAATTCTGGCTGGATGAACACGTCGAGCGTGCACAGCCTCAGTTGAAGTCCCGCATCCGCACGTTCGTCAACGCCCATCGAGATCAGGTCATATTGGCGGGCAACATTCAGACTGTTCCCGGCGGCGAGGACGTCAAGAATGACATCCACATTATCGAACGGATGCTCAAGTGCATGCATGCTGCAAACCTCGACCGGCGGAGCTACGTCGTTGTGATTGGCGGCGGTGCCGTGCTCGATGCCGTGGGCTTTGCAGCCGCTCTCGCGCATCGTGGGATTCGACTGATTCGACTCCCGACCACTATCTTGGCCCAGGCCGACTCCGGGATTGGCGTGAAGAATGCGGTCAATCTGTTTGAGCAGAAGAACTGGATCGGGACCTTCGCCGTTCCCTGGGCTGTGATCAACGATGCGGCCCTGCTGGAGACCCTTCCAGACCGCGACTTCCACTGCGGATTCTCTGAGGCCGTCAAGGTCACGCTGCTGAAGGATGCAGAATCCTTCGAGTCGTTGTATGAGTCGGCAGATCGGATTCGTCAGCGGGACTGGAACGCCGCTGCGCCAGTCATTCGACGTTCCGCAGAGTTGCATCTGTCGCACATCACACAGGGAGGCGACCCGTTTGAAGCTCTGGAGGCGCGTCCGCTCGACTACGGCCATTGGTCGGCCCACAAGCTGGAGGTGATGACCGGGTTTCAACTCCGTCACGGAGAGGCGGTCAGTATCGGCGTGGCCCTGGATACCGTGTATTCTTCGCTGGTTCACGGGCTGCCGCAGGAGGATGCAGAGCGGACTCTGGACTGCCTGACGAGGCTCGGTCTGCCGGTCTATCACTCTGCATTATCGAACACGAAGGCCCTCTTTGATGGTTTGGAACAGTTCCGGCAGCACCTGGGAGGTCGTCTGACGCTCACGATGTTGCCCGCGATCGGGAGGATGATCAACGTCCATGACGTTGACCGGTCTGCGATGCGGGGTGCTCTCGACCGACTTGCGAAGTGGAATCGGTCAAAAAAAGCTGACATTCTTCCTGCCGAGTCGTTAGACTGAAGCATGTTCCAGGGCGCGGGGTTATTGGAGACCTCAGCTAATCTTCTGACCACAGAGTTGGCAGGTGAGACCACGGAGACGGATGCCGCATGACCACGCTGCAAACCGACTTCTCAAACCTCATTATCGCTGAGGGCCGCTATACCGTCAGCGATCGTTTGGGTGTCGGCAGTATGGGGCACGTGTTTCGGGCCTTCGACACGCGTCTGGCGACGGATGTCGTCATCAAGGTGCCGACCGACAAGAGATTGGCCGATCCCGAATTTCATGAACGGTTCCTGCAGGAATCGAGGCTACTCACCCAGCTCAATCACCCGAGGATCGTCAAGATTCTTGATGTGGGCGAACATCAGGGCGTGCCGTATTTTGTGATGCCGTTTATCGATGGGGGCAACCTCCTCGATCGCTTCAAAGGCAACGATGGCATGCTGAAGCAACTTCCTCCCGAATCACTGTCGGGCTGGCTGCGCGGGATTGCTGAGGCGCTCGATTCGATGCACAAGCGGGGATATATCCACCGAGATGTCAAACCAGCCAACATCCTGTTCGACTCTCACGATCACGCCTATCTGGCCGACTTCGGCTTGACCAAACTCTTGGACAAGGAAGCCGAGTCGAGCGGTCTGACCGCGGCCAACGCTGTCGTCGGAACGCCGAACTACGTTGCACCAGAGCTTGTGCTGGCTCGCAAGGATTACGACGGACGGGTTGACCAGTATTCTCTGGCAGTCACTGTCTATGAAGCGCTCGCCGGCAAGCCACCGCTTGAGGGAGGGTCACCAACAGCGACGATGGTCAATCAGACAACGAAACACCCGAAGCCGCTCAACGAGGTCAATCCTGCGGTCCCGGAGAGTCTCGCATCCGCGGTTCGTATGGCCATGTCGAAGCGATCATGGCGTCGCTACGAATCGTGCACCGCATTTGCCGATGCCGTCCTGGCGTGTCTGCATGACGACGTGGATCTCAGCCTTTCATCATCTTCACGGAGTTCATCGACGGGTTACTCCACGGTCGTTGAGGAACGGCCCGCCTATACCGTCGCCGGAGTCTCCCGAGGGAAAGACGGCAAGATCAACTGTCCGGGATGTGGCGAGCAGCTCATCCTCAAGGCGAAGTACGCCGGTCAACGAGGCACCTGTGTCCACTGCGGCGGACAGTTATTGATCTCGCCCGGTCTCAACGAACTCAAACTTCTCAAGCCGCTCGGACTCTCCGGCTCGGACGTTGGACAACAAGTAGCTGTGACCAGTTCATCATCGGTCACGCAAATCGTTCTGGGGAACGAACACTTTGGCGTCAGATTCTCGAGTCGACGAGGCATGTGGCTCACTCTCGTCGGCGTCATCCTGCTGCTGCTGATGTCTGCCATCATCGGCCGGCTCAGCGCAAACTGGAGCAATAGGAGTGCTGATCAGCCGGTAGCGATCGATCATGAAGAATGATGATTCATCTCTACCCTGTCAAAAAAGAGACTTCAAACTCTTCGCACGATCAATCTCTGTCATCGGTGCGATCATCTCGTTGCTGATAACTCTGTATTCAGGAATGGTGACACTGTTCTTCGTGAACATCTGGTGGCAGTCACGAACGGGATCGGGCACAATACTGATGGTTAACGATAAAGTCGTTGATCCCCTGACAGCACTGAGCACATGCGGAGGCATTTTTTTGATCTGCTTGGCGGTCACTCTTCTCACATGCTCTTTCGCTGTGCGGCAGTTTCGAAGCGAATCAGTGTCCTGCGACTGAAGGTCCAACTCAACCGTTGTTCCCAAACTGGAGTTTGGGAACAAGAGCAGACTTGCGATGAGTCATCGGTGACCCTGCATGATCTCTGTGCTTCTTTCGGTCGCGTCGCTCTGTTAGGCTGCACATGCGTGGTGCTTTTCCGTGGGAGAACCGCTGATGTCTGGACCGAGACCGAATGTTCATGTCGTTGATCATCCGCTGATGCGGCACCATTTGACGCACTTGCGGTCGTGTGAGACGACTCCGATTCAGTTTCGGGCTCATGTGCGGCGGTTGGCGTCGTTGCTGGCGTACGAGGCGACGCAGGACCTTGAGGAAAAGCCGCATGAAATTCAGACGCCCTTGACGACCATGACTGGCTCGGTAGTCTCTTCAACAATTGGTCTGATCCCGATTCTTCGAGCAGGTTTGGGAATGGTCGAACCGGTCCTGGATCTGCTCCCGGATGCACAGGTCTGGCATCTGGGGCTGTATCGCAACGAGGAGACAGCTCAGCCGGTGCACTACTACAGCAAACTTCCGCCGGGACAGCCGGTCGATGTGGCGCTCATCCTTGATCCCATGCTGGCGACAGGCGGCTCTGCGATCGCTGCCTTAGACACGCTCACTCGGTGGGGTGTGCCCCGGATCAAGTTGGTGTCCATCATCGCAGCACAGGCCGGCATCGAAGCTGTCAGTGAGGTCTACCCACAAACGGACATTCATGTGTGTGCGGTGGATCCGGAATTGAACGCGAGCAAGTTCATCGTTCCCGGCCTGGGCGACGCGGGCGACCGGACGTTCAACACCGTTGGTTGATGGTCATGCTGAGTGAAATCCCCGCCCCGTTCGTCTCCTCTCCTCAGACAGTTGAAGAGCAGTGGATTGACTTCAACGGCCACTTGAACATGGCTTACTACGGGGTGTTGTTCGATCGGACTGCTGACGACCCGTTTGCAGACTTCGGCATGGGGCCGGAGTATCTCAAGAGGACAAACTGTTCGACCTTCATGCTGGAGGCGAAATACCACTACCTCCGCGAGCTGCACGTTGGGGACGAAGTCGTTGCCACCTTGCAGGTCCTCGATGTCAGCGACAAGTGCCTGCATTATGTCCAGGAACTGCATCATGCTCAGAAAGGCTGGCTGTCCGCGGTGATGGAGGCGCTGGTCATTCACGTCGACATGGCAACGCGAAAGCCGGCACCATTTCCCGCAGAAATTCAGAAGTCTTTGCTCGCGGTTCTCGATGCCCATCGCGCACTTCCCACTCCACGCCACGTCGGCAGCCGAATTGGAATCCGCCGTAAGTGATTGTGCCACTGAAATATGAGGCACCAATCCTAGGGGCGATGCATCACAAAGAGTCAGTTCTGTCAGTTGACATCCCGCGCATTCCGCTACGGCTATCTTCTCAAAGCTTCCAGATTCCCTAAACGTTGGAATCCGTAAAAACTTCATGACCGGTCTGCTGAATCGCCGATATTGGGAGATACGTGACCCTGGCACCAGTGGACACGGACGGCCACGGACCGGCGATCAGAGGCGATGCGATGCAGGAACTGAACTGGAAACGGATGCTCACTCGTGAGCGGTTTGGAATGACACTATGCATTCTTGCCGTTGCTTGCATGTCCAGTGCAATCCTCCAATGGTCAAAGCACTTTCCGGAGCAGGAGACGGCTCTTGAATCGTCTCTCTTCGGCGATCTTGTGGACGAGACAGGCGTTCCAATTGGTGAAGGATTGCCGGCACCTGAGGGCAGATTGCCGCTGAATCCGTCGTCTGATGCTGTCTCTGATAACGGAACACCTCCATCGGCGGCCCAAACTGAGCTGGAAACAGTCGAGCGAGTGGATACAACGCCAACTTTGCTGGTTCCGCGTGCTCGATTCACTGATCCCGTTGATGCTGAACCGTCATCGGTGCAGAACGTTTCGTATTCGGACGCTGAGACCGCAGGATGGTTGAGCGGTCGGATTGAAGAAGTCGATTCACAGTCTCCCAACAGTGCAAAGCCGACTTCAAGCAAGATCGTACAACTGGGGACAATTATCCCCGAGGAGTGATGGCTCCATGTGAAGACGTGCTGGTGTTTCCGATCTCCCACTGCTCTTTCTCCCTCGATCAACCAAGACCGGATCTTCGATGTACGGCGACTATTGGAATCTCAGCTGTCTTCCATTTGAAAATAATGGTGACCCACAATTCTTCTTTCGCGCCCCGTCGCACGAATCGGCCCTGCTGAAGTTGCAGTACGTGATCGAGCAGGGGAAAGGTGCCGCGGTGCTCGTGGGAGGGCACGGTCTGGGGAAGACCTATCTGACACAAGTCCTGGAGTGTGAACTGTCTGAACAGTTCTCCCCAGTGGTGCGCCTGATGTTCCCTCGGCTGGATGGCGCTCAGACACTTCGACTGATCGCCAGAAGACTGGGAGCACCGCTCAAGGAAATTCCAATCGAATCGCATCCCGAAGAGGTCATCGCACTTCTGGAGGATCGACTGAGTGAACTGGCTGAGGCAGGAAAATGTCCGGTGCTCATTGTCGATGACGCTCATCTGATTCAGTCGCCCGAGGTGCTGCAGTCTCTTGCTCTGCTGTTGAGTGCCTCGCAGGTTGTCGGGTTGTCTCTGTCGTTGATTCTTCTCGGTCAGCCGGAATTGTTACCGCAGGTTGAACGTGTCCCGGCACTCGATGATCGTGTACCTGTTCGGATCGCTTTGCAACCACTGAAAGATCAAGAGACGCAGCAATACATCCAGCACCGACTTCAGGTTGCAGGGCTTCAAGAGAGTATCTTTGACGAGCACGCTTTGCACTCCTTTGCGAAACTGGCAAAGGGGGCACCGCGACGGATCAACCAATTGTGTGACCTCGCATTGCTCGTCGGTTATGCTGACCGCTTGCCGATCCTCACGGAAGTCGAAATTGAGGCAGCCGCGCTCGAGCTGACATGTGTCTCCATCGACTGATGTGAGTCTGGTCAGGAATTGTTACGGCTTCCCGTCTCGTGCATTCACGATGCGGTGCATCGTGCCACTCTGTTATCAAGGACAAAGCCGGGAATCCGGGTCGAGTCGTTGCGATTCTCTCTTCAGGTCTAGGGATAATCAGTGTCTGATTAAGAGATTTCGCGAACTTTGGAACGTGATTCGTGTCAGGGACAGACAAAGCGTTCCCTCCGCTCGTCGCAGGACAGGGGATTCGTTACCGTTAAAGCTCAAACGGCGTCACCCAGCTGACCTTTTCTCGCGATGTCCATCCTGATCATGTCCGAAGACGGGGCTGAAGAAGCGTCCAGCGAGTATCGCGGAAGCGTGCGGGAACTGCTGGAGGTCGCGATCCCGCTGATCATCAGCTCCGGCTCGGTGTCGTTGATGCACGTTGTCGACCGCATTTTCCTGACGTGGTGGTCGGTCGATGCACTGGCGGCTGCACTTCCAGCAGGAATTACTTTCTGGGCTGCGATCGCGTTGCCGATGGGGATTGGAATCTACACGAACACGTTCGTGGCCCAGTACTCCGGAGCCGGGCGCCCGGAGCGTCTGGTTGCTTCAGTCTGGCAGGGAACGTATTTCGTGATCGTTGCCGGCATGCTGTTGCTGGGACTGCTGCCTTTCACCGATGAGCTGTTTCGATGGATGGGGCACGATCCGGCCGTGCAGACGATGGAGATTGAGTACTTCTCAGTGATGATCTATGGCGCGACTCCCATGTTGCTGGCTGCGGTCCTGTCGGCATTCTTCAGCGGACGCGGTCGGACGCGAGTGGTAATGGCAGTCAACCTTTTGGTAGCAGTACTCAACATTGTCCTGGATTACCTGATGATCTTCGGTGTTGAGGGACTCATCCCAGCGGGTGGAGTTAGGGGGGCAGCGACGGCCACAGTCATCGCCCAGGCAACGGCAGCCGCCTTGTTTGCCTGGCTGGTGATCAAGGTGTGTCGAGAGGAAGGCTTTCCACTCTGGCAAAACTGGCGACCGGACCGCGAGTTGATCGGCCGCATGCTGTGGTACGGCATGCCGAACGGTTTTCAGTTTTTCGTGGATGTCGCTGGTTTTGCAGTCTTTATCGGACTCGTTGGTCATCTGGGAAAAGAGTCCCTGACGGCGACTAATCTTGCGTTCAATCTCAACTCACTCGCATTCGTTCCGATGATGGGACTGAGTACGGCGGTGATGACACTTGTGGGACAACGGATCGGCGAGCGGAACCCGGATCTCGCCGTGAGGACAACCTGGTTGGCTCTCGCGGTGAGTGGGTGCTACATGGGTTTGTGGGCCATGATCTATCTCTTTGCCCCAAATCTTATCCTCGCGCCTTACGCGGTCTTTGCTGAGATTGAGTCCTTTGATCGCTTGCGACCCATCGTCACATTGCTGTTGCGATTTATTGTGCTGTATTCGTTCTTCGACGCCATGTTGATTGTGTTTGGTGCGGCCGTGCGTGGAGCGGGAGACACACGGTTCTCCCTGGTCTTTAGCTTCATCGGAGCATGGTTTCTGATGGTGCTTCCGGTCTACCTTTTCACACGAGCGGGAAGCCTGACGCTTTGGATCGCGTGGTCAATTGTCACGTTCTACATTTTTGTGATGGGGATCGGGTTTCTCATACGTTTCCAGCTGGGACACTGGAAGTCGATGAGTGTGATTGAGCACGACACTGATGCGGAACCTCAGGAGGAACTCACACTCCCAGTCACAGCCACGACACCAGCGGACGCGGCCGCAGCGGTCTCAGCAGCGGGAGGTGGTCACGGCGAATCGCCTTGAAGTTGCCCGAATTCCACAAAAAGAGCCCTCATGTTGCCGGAAAACAACATTTTTGAACGGTGAGTCTCTGCCGCACGGGCACACAATCCGCACAGGCGATCTGAATTGCGCTAGGGATCGACCTGGGTTGATGCCTTCAGGAAGATTTGACGTGTCACTGCCAATCTCGGACTAGAGTTCCGCAATGGTTTTGGGGAACTTCACTGGCCGAGAGTGTGCTTTGCGATGAACTCTTCCAATGTGCTTCTTGATGAAACGCGATCACCAGCGACATTGGACACTGGCTGGTTTCTTTTCGGTTCTCAGAGTCCTGGAGACACACTCATTCGTGTCCCCGTTACTTCTGCGACTTTCAAAATCGGGCGTCGGTCGGGGATGGATCTGACACTCCGTTCGCCGCGCGTGTCGGGAATCCATGCGGAAATCCTGCTTGTCGGCGAGACCCTGTTCATACGCGACCTCGGCAGCCGCAACGGAACTTTCGTTAATCGCAAGCGAGTCGATCAGGTCACGCCGATCGGTGAGGGAGACCACATTGAACTGGCCGATATGGAGTTTCGCATCGAGTATCGCCCCAGTCAGATCAGACAGCATGGAGGAAAGAACCACCTCAACGACACCATGGATGAGATTGAGACATTTGAATCAAACTGGGTGCTGTCACAACTGAATGAACTGATCGAAAACCGGGCCATCGTTCCGCATTATCAGGTCATCATGGGCCTGCTGCACAGCTCACCGCTGGGATACGAAGCCCTTGCACGCAGTTCGGTCTCCGGGCTGGAGAATCCGGGAGTGATGTTTGAAACGGCCAAACTGGTCAACCGTGAGGCTGAACTCAGTTTACTGTGTCGTGCTCAGGCGGTGGAGATGGGTTGCCAGCTTCCGAAGGGGAGCAGCATCTTTCTCAACACACACCCCGCAGAAAGCCTGCATGATGACGTTCTTCCGTCGCTGCGTCAGTTGCGTCTGATCGCTCCTGCTCACACACTTGTTGTCGAAATACATGAAGGAGCCATTGACGATCTGTGCAGTATCAGAAGGTTTATTGACGAGCTGAAAGAACTGGAGATCGGAATCGCCTATGACGATTTCGGGTCCGGCCGGTCGCGGCTTGTCGAATTGATCCAGGCCCCACCTGATTTCCTGAAGTTTGATATTGGCCTGATTCGGAATATCCACAAGTCGCCCAATCAACAGCAGCGAATGCTCAAGATTCTTGTCGAGATGGTCCACGACATGGGCACCCGGGCGATTGCAGAAGGCATTGAGAAGCGGCATGAAGCCGAATGCTGCCGTGATCTGGGCTTCGATTATCTCCAAGGATACTTCTTCGGCCGACCCAAACCGGTGAGCGATTTTCTGGTCACAGTCGACACCAGTGCGGGGACTCACTCCAGCGGCGATCCGTCTATGGAGACGATGGCCATCTTCGGCGATTGAGAGACATCGTCGGGAGGCTTTTTCGTTACTCCCTCGCGCTCGAATCTTCCGAAACTTGCTGAGCTTGCGCTCTGTCGCGGCTCGCTGCAAGCTGGTCTGCAGAATCATCCGCCAAAGTCATCAAGGACTTGGGCACAGGGGAAGATGCAGTTGTGGCAATCGGGTAAAACGCTAGGATGTCGGCTGAATTCAGGATCGAATCATCAGGAGAGATACATGCGAGTGCTGGTGACAGGGGGAGCGGGTTTCATCGGCAGTCATATCATTGACGCCCTGATCGCTGACGGTCACGAGTGTGCGGCCCTCGATGATCTGTCGAGTGGTACGCCCGACAACCTGCAGGATGGCGTCCGCCTGTTCGAGACCGACATCCGTGACGTCGACGGCGTCGCCAAGGCATTCAGCGAATTTAAGCCGCAGTGGGTCTGTCATCAGGCGGCCCAACTCTCCGTAAGCCGTTCGGTCGCGGACCCGATGTTTGATGCCCAGATCAACGTGATCGGCATGCTCAACATCCTCCAGCAGTCCAAGGACGCGAATGTCGAACGGATCGTGTTCGCTTCGTCCGGCGGTGTGCTCTACGGCGACGTCACCGAGCCGGCTCCCGAGGAGACACCGCCGAATCCCATTTCACCCTACGGCGTGACTAAACTGACGGGCGAGTTGTACCTCAAATTCTTCGTCCGCGAGCACGGCATGCAGGCGGTTGCCCTGCGGTACTCGAACGTCTACGGACCCCGGCAGAACCCGCACGGAGAGGCGGGTGTCGTCGCGATCTTCTGCGAGAAGATGCTGCAGGGGGAACAGGCCCGGGTCAACGGCGACGGCAAGTACGACCGCGACTACGTTTACTGCAAGGATGTTGCCAACGCCAACCGGCTTGCTCTGACAGCCGATCTCAAGGAGGGTTTCACCGCCTACAACGTCGGCACCGCGGTCACGACGGACGTCAACGAACTCGCTGCCACCGTCCGCAGCGAGAGTCAGCAGTGGCTCAAGGATCAGGGCAAAGACATCACCGTCCCCGAACCGGACCACGGCCCGGCCCGCCCCGGCGACCTGCGGTCGAACGTCATCAGTTACAACAAGATCCAAAACGAACTCGGCTGGACCCCCAAAGTGAACGTCGCCGAGGGACTCAAACAAACCGTCGCCTGGTTCGGCGAACGGATTCACGCATAACACCCGTTTAGCCCCACATTTGAAATGTGAGGCTATACGGCATCCAACCACGGAGGAATCATGACCACCATTGCAGTCACCGGCGGAGCCGGGTTTCTGGGCAGTCACCTGTGCGAACGCTTGCTTGATCGCGGCGACGAAGTGATCTGTGTCGATAACTTCTTCTCCGGTCGAAAAGCCAACATCGCACACCTGATGGACAACCCTCGCTTCGAGGTCATCCGTCACGACATCGTGCATCCGCTCTATCTCGAAGCCGACCAGATCTACAACCTCGCCTGCCCTGCGTCGCCAGTCGCCTATCAGTACAACCCGATCAAGACCATCAAGACTTCAACCGTCGGCATGGTCAATGTGCTCGGACTGGCAAAACGCTGTCGAGCCCGTGTGCTCCATACGTCGACCTCCGAAGTCTACGGCGACCCGGATGTTCACCCACAGCGTGAAGACTACTGGGGGAACGTCAACCCACTCGGCCCACGCAGTTGCTACGACGAAGGCAAGCGTGTCGCCGAGTCGCTATGCATCAACTACCACGAGGCCCACGGCGTCGAGGTTCGCATTGTCCGTATCTTCAACACCTACGGACCCCGCATGGACCCCAATGATGGTCGCGTCGTGTCCAATTTCATCATGCAGGCCTTGCGTGGCGAGCCTCTGACTATCTATGGCGACGGCTCGCAAACCCGGTCCTTCTGTTACGTCGACGATCTGATCGAAGGCTTCCTGCGGATGATGGACCAGGACGACATCGGCCCGGTCAACCTCGGCAACCCGGTCGAGAACACCATGCACGAACTGGCCCAAGCAGTCCTCGAAGTCACCGGCTCGAAGTCCACACTCACCCACGTCGACCTCCCCAAAGACGACCCCAAACAACGCTGCCCCGACATCAGCAAAGCGAAGTCCCTCCTCAAGTGGGAACCCAAAGTCGACTTGAAAACGGGCCTCGGCAAAACGACCGAATACTACCGGGCCACGCAGTTTGGCGAATCATAATTTGAACGATCTAACGATCCATTGTTACCACGGAGACACAGAGGCACGGAGAAGGGCAAAGTAACGGTAAACATGAAACGCAACTAGAATGTCGGCGAGTCGACGATTTTTTCTCCTCTATGTGAGGGTCATCGAACCATCAAGGGGACAACATGACTGATCTATACTTTGAAACGATCGACCGGTTGGACCCCATTTTGAGGAATGGTGATGTTGCTGTTTGTGAGCGTGAAGCCGTTGGGGTGATGAATTCATTACGTGAGTCACCCTTCCACATTGTCAGCACGCTCTCGATCTCGAATGATCCCATTTCGGCAGCCCGTCATTTTGATGCATTCTACGACAAAGAAAGTAGTCGAATTCCGATTGCTGTGGTCTACACCGAGATGAACGGTTTTGACATCAATACGGATCGATGGTTTTGCGATCTGTTCGCATACACGAAGTATGGTGGACAAGATGACTACGACTGGCTTGCAGACTGGCAATCTGAACCATTCCCTGATTACACCATCCTTGGTCTGGATCAACTTCAATTGGTGTTCGGAAGCGAAGCGAAATATAAGGACGAGTTTAGCGACGCCCGCTTCATTGCCGATCTGCTGGTTGTCATCAAGTTTCAGGCATTCATGAAGGCGGTCGCCCGAGAGATGCGGACGCTTAATGTACCGCTGTTTGTTACGGCACATGATTACGACTTCATTGCTGAGATTCAGCCAAGGCAATTGTCGGATCGAGTCGAACCTCCGATAGTCTGATGGATGTCAAATGAGTCGTATTCTTGTCACCGGGGCTGCCGGGTTCATTGGCTATCACCTGTCACAGCGATTGCTGGACCGGGGGGATACGGTCGTGGGGTTGGATAACCTCAACGACTACTACAGCGTCCAGCTCAAGGAAGACAGGCTGGCGCAGCTGACATCGCGGGAGGGCTTCTCATTCCATCGGCTCGATCTGTCTGATTCGAATGGCGTGCAGCGGTTGTTTGAGGAGGAGCCGTTCGATGCGGTGGTGAATCTCGCAGCACAGGCGGGCGTGCGATACTCGCTGGAGAATCCGCGGGCCTACATCGATGCGAACATCGTCGGCTTCACCAACATTTTAGAAGGCTGCCGACATTCGGAGTCGGTCAAGCATCTGGTGTATGCCTCGTCGAGCAGCGTCTACGGTGCCAACACGCTGATGCCCTTCTCGGTGCATCACAATGTGGATCACCCGGTCTCGCTCTACGCAGCGACGAAAAAATCCAACGAACTGATGGCCCACTGCTACAGCCATCTGTACGGACTGCCGACGACCGGCCTGCGGTTCTTCACGGTGTATGGCCCGTGGGGACGACCGGACATGGCCCTGTTCCTGTTCACCAAGGCGATCCTCGACGGACAGCCGATTAAGGTCTTCAATCACGGCAAGATGCGACGCGACTTCACCTACGTGGACGACATCGTCGAAG
>JAGQQG010000150.1 GCA_020426325.1 Planctomycetaceae bacterium
TGTGTGTTATTGGTCAGGTTGTCCGGCTTTTTCAAATCCGTCGACGAATCGGTCACTCTACAGCCCGCAGGGGGGTTTTCCAATCGTGCTGAAGCTCAAAAACCGCTGAGTTGGTGACTGGCTCGAACTGACAGCAGGCGTCTCCGTCACGACAGCACTGCGTCAAAGTGACGGGCACACCCAAGACCTCCTCAAACACCGACTGCTCCAGGTCACAGATCGATGAATCCTCGGAGGCGAGTTCCGAGTAGGGACAAGAGTGTTCCCGCAAGACGGGGAGCCGATTGTCTCCTTGCTGGCGTTCCTCAACTTCTACCTGGAATCCCTGTTGGTCGAGTGATTGCTGCAGGAACTCGAATCGTTCAGCGAGTGTTGCGTCCCTCTGGGGTGAGCCATATCGATCCACAAGTGCCTGTCGCAAGCGGTTCATCAACCGACGACGAACCCCTTCATCCTCGATCAGCCGCATTTCTCGCCATAACAGAGGGGCCAGCTTGCTGTAATCGTCCCCTAACCGGCGTCTTCCGAGAGCTGTCACTCGGTAAACGTAACTCGGACGACCGCGAGTTGCGGGAACCGTCTCCCGCTCGATCAGGCCATCCGCCAGAAGTCGAGTCAGTCGCAGACGAATGGCGGTTGCTGTCACGCCCTGCTCAGCACATAACTCTTGCACACTGCATTCGCCGAGGCGGTTCATGCGTGCGAGAAACTGGCGATCGGAGTTGTCGGGTGACGTGTGCATGTCGCTGGGGGCGAATTGTCGTGTCGGTCAGATTTGATTCTATGCACTCGGTCTATTTTAGACAACGAGGACTGCGTAAATTCTCGGTATCGGGAACGTCGCCTCCGGTATCGCCGTAACGTGTTACGCAGTATACTCTCCCGGCGCGAGCACCTTGTGTTTCCCCGGGATAGGAGAGTGTCGATGCGGTTCACATACTGTTTGACAACCGCTTTTGTCCTGTCTGTGGCATTTCCTCCTTCGGCAATGGCGCAGGCGCCTGCCCCGGCATCAGCACAGATTGAGTACTTGCCCCCGCAACCGTCGACGCTCGAAAAGGTTGATGGAGCATTCAAGCGCGCGGTTGAGATGATGGAGGCTGTGCTCTTCTATCGGTTGGCGACGACTCAGCGGCAATACATCGTCTACGAACGAGGAGAAGCCTACGTCCGTGACCGGATGGACTTTTGCCCCTATGAAAAACTCGACCCGAAAGGCATTTACCCGGCTGAGACTCTCGATATTGATCAATTGGAACTTCTCTCCGCCAAAGGACGACTTGTTCCCGGTGATCCCGATTCAATTGGCAAAGACCCTTACCATCGTGTGGGGATTCTTAATCAAGAACCCATTGAATACATCACCGTCAAGATCCCTCACGACGACCCGACGATTTCATATGGCGCCAAGTATGTTCATAACCAATCCACTGACACTTGGCGCAGGGTGACTGCCAAACGTGGGCTGCTCAGTGATACAGACGTATTGAGTGATCAACTCGTCACCTCACTCGGGACGAATGGCTGGTTGCAAACGACCGACCACCCAGCTGATCCGACGCGGCCGTATGTCCTTACAGAGCAGGTTGGCGGCATTCCAGTCGTCGTCGCCTGGCTGTCCTGCGGTGCAGTGTTCTTCACGCTCTACATGGGGTTTTTCAACATCTGGGGATTCCGACACGCGATCGACATCGTCCGAGGCAAGTACGACAACCCGGATGACGAAGGCGAAGTCTCCCACTTTCAGGCGCTCGCCTCTGCCCTGTCTGCGACCGTCGGACTGGGCAACATCGCAGGGGTCACAATCGCGATGACGCTTGGGGGACCAGGGGCCTTCTTCTGGATGATGCTCTGCGGCCTGTTCGGGATGACGAGCAAGTTTGTTGAATGCACACTGGGCCAGAAGTACCGGCACGTCAAACCGGACGGCACAATTCTTGGCGGACCCATGCGGTATCTCTCAGCCGGTTTGAAGGAGATGCATCTGAGTCTGTATGGCTCGTTCCTGTCGGTCGTGTTCGCGATCATGTGCATTCTCGCGAGCTTCGGTGGCGGCAATATGTTTCAGGCGAATCAGTCGGGCGGTGCGGTCGTTCAGATGCTTCAGGGAGCAGACGTACAGCGACTGAGCGACTTGAATGCTCAGATCACAGCTGCTGCCGATGCGGATGACACCGCACTGATGAAATCACTGCAACAGCAGCGGCAGGAACTCTCTGATCGTTTGACCCGGTCGGAGCGGGTTATCAAACCTGTTTTTGGGGTGATTCTCGCGTTACTGGTAGCCGTTGTGATTATCGGCGGCATCAAGCGAATCGGTGCCGCTGCTGGAAAAGTGGTGCCGACGATGTGCCTGCTCTATGTCGGCGCCTGCCTGTACATCATCTGCATGCACCTGTCGGCGATCCCAGAACTCGTGACTCAGATCTTCACAGACAGTTTCTCCGGGCAGGCGATGGGAGGCGGCTTGCTCGGGGTACTAGTCATCGGAGTGCAGCGAGCTGCGTTCAGCAACGAGGCGGGCGTCGGAAGTGCGGCCATCGCCCACAGTGCAGCAAAAACCGATGAACCGATCCGGGAAGGATGTGTTGCCTTGCTTGGTCCATTCATCGATACGATCGTGGTCTGCTCGATGACGGCGCTGGTCATCCTGATTACCGGTGCCTGGGACAACAACGAATGGGTTGTCGATCAGGGGCTTCAGGGAGCAGCCCTCACGAGCAAAGCGTTTGGAAGTGAAATCAGCTGGTTCCCCTATGTGCTCAGCATCGCCATCGTGCTGTTCGCTTACTCGACGATCATCTCCTGGAGCTACTACGGCGAGAAGGCGTGGGAAAGCCTGTTCGGCCCGCGAAGCACGCCGCTGTACAAGGTGCTGGCGGTCATCGCGGTCTTCGTGGGCACGATCGTCAATCTGGGCAGCGTGCTCGACTTCTCCGACATGATGATCCTCGGTATGGCCTTTCCCAACATCGCCGGCGTTGTTTTACTCACGCCAAAGGTGAAGAGAGACCTGAAGAGCTACTGGGCACGTTATCGAGCGGGAGAGTTCAAGACTTTCAAGTGAACCATACTTGCAATCTGAGAGGTCAAATCTGATATTTCAGATGCCCACTCCAGGAGACCTCTCATGAAGCGTGACAACATTCTCGTCCCGGTCGATTTTTCGGAACAGTCCCTGAACGCCATTCGGGAGGCGGTCGAATTGGCGGGTGACACTGGCAAAGTTCGGCTGTTGCATGTGTTGCCCCCGCTGGAGAGCATTTCGCCCGGGGTGGTCTGGGGTGACGTCTCCGACAGCACACGCGAACAGCATGTGCGAGACTATGCAGTGACATTCCTTAAGGAAAACGGCTTTGAAGGTTTGCAGTTCGATGTCAGATTCGGTCCGCCGGGTCATGTAATTTCTGACTATGCGATCGACCTGCACGCGGATCTCATCGTCATTTCGTCTCACGGATATCACGGCGTCAAACGGATGTTGCTCGGCTCGGTCGCTGAGGTTGTTATCCGTCACGCTCATTGTGCGGTGCTCGTGCTACGCCGTACGGATGCAGAATAGGATCAACCGATGCCGACCCCCGTTTCTCTGAAGGGAGACGCAGACGCTTTACAGATCGAGTGGAGCGACAGCGTGACACATCGACTCTCATGGCGGCTCCTCCGCCGCGCCTGTCCCTGTGCGACATGCCGGGAAGAACGAGGCGGCCCGCCGATTCCGCAAGAGATCGTCAGGTCGATCGACGTTCCACCCCCGCCGTCGCTCGACCTCCTGCCGGTTATTACCTCGCAGGAAGCACAGCCGCTCCGAGTGACACGGATGCAGCCGGTCGGCAACTATGCTTATGGAATCGACTTCACGGATGGCCACACGACCGGTATCTACACGCTCGACTATCTTCGCGAACTCGGCGACGCCGTCAGTGCCTGACGGCATTAGTCAATCCTCCTTGTCTCTTCTCCGCAGATGTCCCGACACCGATTCAGTAGCTATCCATCCGTTGGGATTCCTTCTCGTGGAGGAAGGGGAGATTTCGAATCGCGAGACGGGTGGGAGTTGATGATTTGTGGGGATCTGAGTGACAAACAACTGGAACTGACGGAACGGTTGGTCTCGGTGCCGGCTCGCAGTCGGGGGACGATCTACTTCGATTCGTGTGGAGGGAGCGCGTATGTTGGATTGGGCCTTGCTGCGCTCATTCGATTGCGAGGGCTTGACCCGCTGGCGGTTGTGACGGGTGAGTGCTCGTCTGCGGCGATCCTGCCGTTTGCTGCCTGTCGACGACGCTGTGTTACCTCACACGCGACGCTGCTCTTTCATCCGATCCGCTGGCAAAGTGAGGAGGACGTTCGCATCGAGGAAGCGACCGAGTGGGCGCGGCACTTCAAGCTGTTGGAACAGGATCTTGATCAGTTGCTGGCGAGGATGTTTGATATCGAGATCGAGAGACTTGTTGCCTGGACGCGCCCCGGCCGGTTTGTCTCGGGAGAAGAACTCGTTGAGGCCGGTCTGGCAGAACGGTTGGACCTGTTCTCAGGGGATGTCTGGAAACAGACCGCGAACTTTCGGGCTCACTGAGCTGGTTCAGCGGGAGTGGCGTTCGGCGGGGTTTCCGACGTGATTGCGAAGTCGAACTCCTGCGAGCCTTCCACGACGGTTCGCTTTTCCTGGGAGAACGGACCGCTGTACAGGACAGGGACCAGTTCCTTCCCCTGGAACTGCTTGGTGATCTGAATCAGGTGCTCACCAACGACTGCTCCCCGCATGTCCTCGTCATATTTTATGTCGTAGTATCCCTCGACGTTGGTGTATGCCGTTGACGAGCGGGCTCGAATTGTTCGTGATTCATTGATGGAGTGCTCGATCTCAACAGGTTGAAATGTGACCTGAGCTCCCGCGAGGGGTTGTCCGTTGAGTGTGACCACACCCGTGACACGTCCGAGAGTCGGATATTCCTTTCCGGACATGTAATTCATCAGGTAGCTGCCCATGAACCAGGCAACCACTACGATCCCAACCAAGGGGGGCAATCCACGCTTGGCGAACTCGATAGCGAGCAGCCAGACCACTGAGGGTTCTTTGGGATCGTCATCATCAATCCGACCTGCCCGAGCCCTGCTTTCCTCAACAGTGCGGGTCAGCAAATCCTTGGCTGCGTTGGCAGACGACCCGCCGCCTCCGAGCATGGCTCCTGCCGATGCGGCTGCCGAGCCCAATTCCAGTTCCGCATCGGAATCGAGATCGATGCGTCGTCGTGAGCGTTTTTTTGGTCGCGGCTCGTCATCGTCCAACTCCAACTCAAGGTCCATGGGGAGCTCGTCGTCAGAGAGTGGGGGGGGCGGCCGACGTGTCCGCGGACCGGGCTCGTCTTCCATGAGAAACGCCACCGGATCAAAGTCCTCATCATCTGCTGGGGGTTTTGACTTGGACCTGGCCGTCAATTTTTCTTTGGCGGAAATCTGCTGCTTCGGCTTGGAAGTCGAGGGAGCGGGAGTCGCTGGGGCAGCCAATTTGGGCGAGGTCTCTGCCTCGGTTTTTGGATCTTCCGTGGATGGTTGAGGCACGACGAAGGGCGTCTTGCACTTCGGGCATTTGCCTTGTGTGCCCGCGAGTTCATCCTTGATATTGAGCTTGGAACTGCAGGAGTCACATTTGTAGCGAATCGTCATGTCGCGCTTTCATCAACGACTGTCGGCGCCCCCAAGCGCTCATGACTCCGCTGTCTCAGCGGAAGCGGCCTCTTGCACGCAACTGCAATCAACGAGGCAATGGTTCGATGAAATATGATCGAGGTTGTGTATGCTTACCACACACAACCTCGAGTTGTGGCCGGTCTAGTCAAGGAAATCAACCGGAGAGCCCTGGCTCATGTTGCCCATGTTCTTCCAAGTCCGACGATCGATGTTGAAGCTGATCCCTTGAACGCTGCCATCTGCCAGAAGCACATGGACGAGCTGATCATGTGGGCTGTCAGCCTCGTCGAAATGGTCGCCCGTGTGAGGTGCGTTGCGAGTACTGAACATGGTCGCTGGACCGCCCCATGCCCATCCGTCCTGACTCCGTAGGACAACCGGATCGAGGTTGGGGAGCCCATTCGGATTGGCGTTTGGGTTGCCGTTTGGATTCGTTGCTCCATTGGTGAACAGTCGACGTTCGGCCACCATGATGGTCTTCGACGTTCCGTCGGTGATACTTCGAATAGCGGTTGAAGAGTTGAGCCCGAAGATGCCGAGATTCATCGGATGCTGCGTGTACAGCGACGTGGTGATGGTCACCCCGTTGATGACCTGGATGATTTCGGTATTCGCGAGTTGCTGGGCAGTCAACCGGTAGGTCTGTCGCTGATTTTCGTTCAAATCTGCGAATGTGATGCCTGAACCACTGCAGCCGGCATAGTCGTTTCCCCCCTTCGTCCACGCCACCGTCTGAGTGTTCGGGTTCGGAAAGTTCGGAAGGTTGGGATGCGGAGAGTCGATCCGTTCAACGAGTGAATAGATCCCTGATGGACCGGCCTGCATGTCTGACCGACGCGATGGACAATAGAACGTGGGGATATCCTGCAAAGGCGGACGGAACACCTGGAGGTCCGGGGTGATCGCACCAATATTGCCGTTTGCATAGACATCCCAGTCGAAATTCCAAAGGTCGTAAATGGTTTGCTGATCGATTTGAGGCAGGATGTGCAGCATCCAACTCGTGCCCTGATTCTGGATCAAGGGGTCGATTGCAATCTCTGGGAAACGAGCCTCGAGCGGGTCGACGTAATTCCCAATGATGTTGACCTGGAACAGTGGGTTGTAATTGATTTGCCCGGGCGGAAAGACAAGGTGGGCATCGTGGTAGTTGTGAAGTGCCAGACCAATCTGCTTGAGGTGATTGACACACTGAGTGCGACGCGCCGCCTCCCGTGCCTTTTGCACTGCTGGCAACAGCAGGGCAATCAGGAGGGCAATGATCGCGATCACCACCAGTAGTTCGATCAGCGTAAATCCACGGTTGAGACGATGGCGACGCATAACAGTCTCCTCTAGAAGTGCAATCAACCCATTGATCGAGAAATCACAAAGTCACGACACCGTCCTCGATCATACTGAATGGTGGAACCACTCAACAGATCAAAGAGCAGGCCCCTGCGAAGGTTGGACGGAGATGCATTATCTCCCGCTCCACTGTTGCCCGCTGAAGGATGTCGAGACCCTTGCCGATTGTTCTAACACCTTGATAATGCGATAGTTGTCAAACATTTGTCAAGTTGAAAAGTGACTCATCGGTCAACTCCACTCGATTCGGAACACCGTATTGTTGTCCAACAATCAGCGAATCTTCAGAGAGAACCATTCTCAGCCATCTTGCGAGATCGTACTCAGGCAGAGCGGATGCAAAGCTGAAACGTGTCGTCAGCCCGGTCCCGCCAGTGATGGTCATACAACCCAATGTTGACCGGATCGCACAGTCATATGCCGACAATTGTCTGTGTCAGTCGCTGCGGACTTCGATACGCCGCGGTTCCGACCGCTGAGCTTTGGGCAGAACAACCTTGAGGACACCGTTCGTGATTTTGGCGGAGATCCGGTCGTGATCGACTTCATCGCTGAGGATGAATGATCGTAGAAAATCACAAACCTGATACTCCTGATGAAGTAGGGACGCGTTTTCGGGAACGTCGTCCTGGACACGTCCAAAAAGCGTCAGCTTGTTATCCAGAACCTGAAGTTCCAGCCCCTCTGCTGTCACTCCGGGGAGGTCAGCACACAGGACAAGGCCCTCAGCCGTCTCATAGATGTCGATCGGCGGTGCACACAGACGTCGTTCAGCAGAGCGACTCACCATGGCTTCTTTGGCCGCGGAAGCCTGCAAATCAGATTCGTTCGCACGATCGGGTGACTCGGGGCGTGTGATCTCGGTGCTCATCGTTCGGTCTCCGTCACCGGGATTTTTCTCGGTTCCTCCGAGGGAGCTTTGGGAAGATGCAGCTTGAGCACGCCCTGGTTAAGCTCGGCGTACATGTCTTCGTCCCGGACTTTCTCAGGCAAAGAGAATGACCGCTCCCAGTGGCCAACGGGACGTTCACTTCGACGATACCGCTCCTCTTGCACAGGAGGTGACTCTCCACGACTTCCCTTGAGGGTCAGCATTCCATTCGCGACGCTCAGTTCAAGCTCGTCAGCTGACACTCCGGGTAACTCGGCGGTCAACAGAATCTCGTCGTCCAGTTCATAGATATTGACGGCTGGGAAGGGACGACCGATACGGAAGCCCTCCATCGTCAGCGAGCGCATCAGTCGATCAACTTCGCGCTCCAAGTCACGGAACGCGTCGAATGCATGTCCCCATCGAAAAACAGCCATCCTAAACCTCCGGCAGCATGATGGCTGACCACTTCACGTCAGCCTCCTTCCCCATCTGCAAACACTGTTCCGTACGGACACCTGCTGCTGTGTCTCCTGTTCTGTAAGCGTTTTAAGACACAAGAGTTGTGAAGCATTGGCTGACTCGAAATCAGTTGCCTCGTCAGGTTTGTCACTGTCACTTTGGCAGCATCTCAACGACGAACGGCCTGCGGTTCATTGTCTTCGTGTGAAACGATGTCAGATTGATTCCTGAGAGCAGACGGGAACTCGTTGGCAACAAACCCTTAATGAGAGGACGGTACAAAAACAGAAAGAGTCCGGTCGAGAAGTTCTCGACCGGACTCAGATCAGGCAATGGCCTACTTGCCACGTTTCCACCCAAGCTCCCGGACTAAGGTCGACTCAAGTTGACCTCGTTGTTCGGATGATTGCCTGCCTGCTAATTGCTGGGTTGATGATCAACGACCGTGACCGCCACCACCGCGCTTCGGACCTTCGTTCACCGGGCGATCGCAGTCGATGTCACACTGGTTGTTGTCACACTCGTCCTGGGTGTCGGTGAAAGAAGAACCGCGAGTGTAAGCAGCGAAGCGGCCACCGTGTCCACCACCACCGCGCTTGGACTTCGAGAAACCGCTGAAGTAGTAACTTTGATTGAGGTTGCCGATGGCGTCTCCGACATCGTTCAACTCAGCAACGACGGAGTGCTGAACCTCACTGAGGCCGACGATAAGACCGATCACGAGCAGAGTCGCGACGAGGATGAGCTCAGCTGAAACGATAAAGCCGGCTTCATCGTGAAGAAGTTGACGCAGCATGTTTAGAGTTCCCTTTAAATGATTTGAGACAATTTGAGCAGAAACGTAATGACCCGAAGCCGGACGCTCACCGATTTCGTAACTCGTACCTTGAGCGAACTCTGAAGACGGAGAATGCAGCAGAGTCAAGCAGGAGACGAGTTGGTCGTACGGTCGACACCGCCTGAAGGTGCCATCCGTTTTGTGAACGGGTCTGCGATCTGATCCACCGCAGGCCGTCAACTGGAAGTGATTGTGACGTCACAAAGAGGGTCTGGGCGCAACGTACGCTCAGCCCCTGTTGGACGTCTTATGCATCGATTGTGCCGAATGTGTTGCCGCGCGGTTTTTTCTGAACCTTGCCGAAAGCCCAATGCGTAAGTCATTCTGGGTGAAATGGTTGCAAGCGGGATCAAGTCTGGTTGGCGGCGACTTCGCTTGGGGCCGATCGGGAGGACCTGTCAGCAGGAAAAACAGATTGTGAGTCTCGGATGGCCGAGTTGTTTAATCCTTTGAACAACTCGAACGAAGCCCGTCGACTGACTTGCGAATGAGTCAGTTGTCTGGTTATCTGTGGTGAAAGCTGAACCTACTTGTTGAACAAAGCCCTATCCATGTCGACCCCTGTTTCCGCGTCCACCGGCTCCAGTCTCGCAGTCGAGATTCTGGGTGAACTCGATCGCATCATTACGGAGGCAGAGTCGTCCGGGAAACCGCTCGAAGTGGATCCCTCTCGATCTCGCCTGTTCGAGTTGTTCGTGACCGCACAGGGGGCAGGGTACACCCAGGAGGGAAGCGACCCCGACCTGACTGCGGACGGCATCTGTCGTTCGCTGGCTGAGCAATGGGGCCTCAAATCGGCCGCCCTGGAGTCGACCGCCAATCAGTCACGACTCTCCGCAGAGCATCTCAGTCGAATGCGCAGCCTGTGGTCCGTCATGCGGATGTGGATGGAATGGACCTACGCCTGGAGCCGCTGGGACGAGTTCCACAAAAAGGGATGAATCCGATTGAACGTCAAGAGGCCACTGACCGCCAGAGTGTGAACAGATCAGCGGCACGATCTCGGATGTCGAATCTTTCGCACGCGAGTTTTCTTGCTTCTTGTTCGAAGGTGCTTCGAGACCCGGATCGATCGGGCAAGTATTTGAGAGCAACGGCCAAATGTTCCACACTCCCCGGTGAGACCAAGATTCCCGCAAGCGTGTGAGCGAGGATCTCTTTAGTCCCTCCTGCTGTTGTCGCGATCAGTGAAACGCCACTGGCAGCAGCCTCAAGAATGACTCGACCGAGTGGCTCTTGTCGGGCCGGGTGAATCAACAGGTCACATTCATTGAGAAGTTCCGGGATATCATCGCGATAACCGAGCCAGTGGAAGCGGTTGGCGAGTCCACATTCCTTGACTCGGTCGTGCAATCGTTGCTCGTAAGCGATGCTTTCCGGCTTGGACGAATAGCGTTCACCGACGATGACGTAGTGCAATTGAGAAAGCCTCTGCTCGTTGAGTGCGGCGGCTTCGATGAGGACATCGAGTCCCTTCCGGATGCCGATTTGTCCGATGGTCAGCGCGATCAGGGCATCGTCAGGAAGTGAGAGTTCACGTCGCAGGCGGCCATCTCCGGGTCGCGGCTGGAATCGTTCGCAGTCGACGCCGTTGTACAGGACCTCGACGCGGTCCGGGTCGAGTCCTTGTTGGATGTGGAAATCCCGCGTTGCGCGAGAGACGGCGACGAGTTTGCGGTTGCTATTGAGGTGATGGATGGCTGTCTTGCTGAGGCCGATGATGTCCCGCAGGTGGGACGTGCAGAGTTGGCCGGTCTGCTGGCTGAGCAAACCGGTGATGCGGCCCGTGGAAAGACTGTTGCCGTGAAGCAGGTCGGGCTTGAGCCACTCGATCACCGGCATCAGACGATTCGTCGCTTCAAACGGAGGCAAGCGGTGCCCGTTCTCGTCGTGCAGCGAGAATGGCACGTGCGTCAGCGCGCGGGTGGCGAGCGCTTCTGCGAACCGGCCCTCTGCTGGAGCCAGCACCGTGATCTGGACATCGTCGGGGCAGTGGTCGAGGACGGCGAGCAGTGAGTTCTCGCCGCCATTGATACTGCCATACTCGCAGAGGATGGCGACATGCATCAGCTGGCCACCTCTTGCGGGTCGTTGAAGATCAGGCCGTCGCGGATCTCCAGGATGCGGTCCTCCGGTTGGATGTACCGTTGATCGTGTGTGACGACGACGATTGTCGTGCCGAGTTCCTGATGCAAAGATCGCAGGTGCCGAAATACTTCGGCTCCATTTTGAGTGTCGAGTTCTCCGGTCGGTTCATCAGCGAGGATGAGTGACGGTCGTTTGAGCAGGGCACGGGCAATCGCGACACGTTGCTGTTCGCCCCCGGACATTTCTGCGGGGCGATGATCAAGCCGATCACCGAGGCCCACCTGCTGGAGAAGCTTGACCGCCTCCGGACGTCGGGCGGCTGCGTCCTTCGGCAGAGCGAGGTAGGGAGCCAAAACGTTGTCGACTGCGTTCAAGTTGCTGAGCAGGTTGAAGCTCTGAAAGATGAATCCGATCTCGTTCCGACGGAGTTGGTCCCGCTCCTGAGTCCCCATGGAAGAGAGTCGTCGGTCGCCCAGCAGGATCTCGCCGCTGGTCGGTTCATCCAGTGTACCGATGAGGTAGAGCAGGGTACTTTTGCCGCTTCCCGAGGGGCCGACAATGAACGTGAAGGCTCCCTGTTCAATCTCACAAGACAGGCCCCGCAGCACGGGAACCTCGACAGTGCCACGCTGATACGTCTTGGTGAGGTTCTCGACACGAATCATCTGACAGCCGATGCGGAGTTGATGACTTCGGACGGAGGCCGGTCGGTCACTGCTTGTGAATAAACGATTTTTCCAGCGTTCCAAGGATGGCCGTCTTTTCGTCGCTGGGCTGGCCGTCGTCCTTGGGGAGATCCTGGACTATGAACAGACGACTCTTTCCTTCGTCGCTGGGCAACGCGACAACCGTGTATGACAGGGCAACCTCCCCGACCTTCAACTGAGCCGTATGCCCTTCCGAATTGAGCGAGCCGAGTTTGAGTGTCACCGGATCCATACGGTCGACATCCGTGTTGAGCGTCTCCGCGGTCGAGGCAATTAGCTCCGCCGGCTTCACTGCTTCCTCGAAGTCGAACAGCATCAGTGTCACGTTGTTCCCCGACATCGTCCATGTGCGGATGCCCGGTTCATCAAGGTCGGCCTCAAATGTGAAGTTGGCGGGATAGTCGAACGCAATCCCCTCGTGCTCAAACCGACGTGTCTCAGAGGGACGCAACGTGACCTTCGGGTTATCAAACTTGCCCTTCAGGATGACGGTCTTGTCGGCGTTGAGCAGGAACTTCTGGCCATCCACCTCCAGGATGTACGACAACGGTGGTTCGGTCGTGTCATCAGCACGGAGGATGGAGCAGACTGTCGCACAGGCGACGGCCATCAGCAGCAGACGTTGAATCTTGAACATAGAAAGAATCCTTTGCGGAACGACATCGCGAGTGCGTTTGTTCGCCGAAGTTTACGCAGTTGCGAGTGCATCCTTGCCCTGTCGATGACAGAAGTCACCGAATGATTCCCCCTCATGCCTGTCGGACGCATATTGTGCGAGCACAGGTGAGAGTACAGCAGCGATTTCCTCCTGGGGAACCATATCTTGAAAAATGAAACCGATGCGGGTCCCTTCAGGATTACCCCCCAGATAAACGGTGTATTTGCCTCGGGCTTTGCCGACGAGTCCGACATCCGGCGTGTAGGGACGGGCACAACCGTTGGGGCAGCCCGTCATGTGGACCGTGACGACTTCGTCGATCAATCCATGTTTCTCCAGAGTTGCTTCGATGTCGGTCATCACTTCTGGCAACGCACGCTCGGACTCAGTGATCGCCAAGCCACAGGTGGGGAAAGCCGGGCAGGCGATCGAGTAGCGTCTCGCAAGTGTAAGGTCTTCCGCGAGTGGGATGCCGTGTTCTTTCAGGATCTCTTCAATGTCGTCCTTGTCAGCGGGATCGATATCGCAAAGGATCATCCCTTGAAGAGCGGTCAGTCTCGTATCGACAGGGTACTTGGCGAGCAGCACGCGAATGGCCGTCTTGAGACGCAGTTCTCCGATATCCTGAATACGCCCATTCTCCACGTTGATGCCGAGGAACAGTTTCCCGTCCCCCTGCTCGTGCCAGCCCATATGATCGTCAACTCCCGTGATGTCCGCTGGATGCGGCTCGGGGAGCGGTGAGCCGAAATATTCCTCGACCTTGGCCTTGAACTTGTCGAGGCCCCAGTTGGCGATCAGATATTTCATTCGGGCGAACTTGCGATCCGACCGATTGCCGAAGTCTCGCTGCACCTTCACGATGGCCTCACAAACGGCGACCGTCTGCTCGGGGGTAGCAAATGTCATCTTCTGACCGACAGCGGGAAACGTGTCCTTCTTCGCCGGAGTCATCCCCTGACCGCCACCGACCAGCACGTTGTAC
>JAGQQG010000151.1 GCA_020426325.1 Planctomycetaceae bacterium
TTGACGGTGACGTTGTATGTCGGGCTCGTCGCATCACCGGCAACCACGCGGTACGTCAGACTTTGCAGGATGCCACGCCCGTTCTCACCCGAGATAATGCCCCGATACTGCCGCAGGCCCTCTCCCATCTCCCGCATGGTGATCGGCTCGTCAACCAGACGATTGTCGATCGTTGAATAGAGGAGCGTGACCTCGTCAGGAATCTCCCCCGACAGATCGGCTGTGACTTCCAGCTGCGATCTCGCGAGGACTTCCACATCCCCCGGTTGCACCCGAACGATCTCGGTCCGGGTGTCGACAGCAACGGAAGCCGTCGGCAACAGGGCGCGCCACAGTGAGTTCGACAGTTTTTTTGGCGAGAACACCGTGTACAGACAAGTGATGACCACCAGCCCCAGCAGCACGTACGACAGCCGCATCAACGGGCGGCGATCGACCGCATGCTCGACGTCCATGTGCGTCAGCCCCAAGCCGGCCCGCTTCTCCAGCACCGCACGGATTTCGGGCGACACTTCACGGCCTGCCCGTTTGAGATCCACCAATGTGACCAGCGTGCTCCGGAATGCTGGTTCGGCCAGCTCAATCTCTTTCGCCGCATACAGCGCAGAGACATTGCGAAAGTAAGGATGCACCAGCTTCCACACGCACCAGCCAGTCAACCCCGTGACAAGCAACGCCAACAACGCCAGCCGCATGCCGCGGCTGAACCCGCCATCAACGACCCAGTGGTCGAAGACAGCAAAGATCAACACATACGTCAGCACCGCGACCGACCCGCCAATGAGTGCGGTCAGCAGATCGTTCGCCTTGATCCCGGCGCGGGTCTTCTGTACCTGGAAGTCGATGAACTCGTCATAATCGACATACCGGGACGAATCCGACTTCGGTGGTTGCGTTGCTGTCGACATGAAGTAAGAGCGTTCAGTGAGACAGGAAGTGGCATACAGGGACGGCACAATCCGACCGGCTTCACCATTCTATTCGACCGGCAGTCGCAGTGTACATTGCCGAACAAAGCACGTCCTGCAAAATGGGCTTTCGGTCGCACCGCCTTGGCCGTTCGTAACGGAGATTTCAGGTCAATCGTCCGGATCGAGTGCACGTCACTTGGGCAATGAGGATTCCCTGGTCCTCGCCTCTACCGAGAGTGAAATCTCGACAGTCACTGGCAAATGGTCCGAGGCGATTGGCGGACCGATGTTGTAATCGATGACGTGGATGGCGTTTGAGATGAGCACGTGATCGATGGTGATCTGCGGCACCGGCAACCAGTTCGGCCACGTCGCATGCAGTCCAAAGCCTTCACTCGCATCACGCAGTCGGGCTGTCTTCGTCAGCTGCGAGAAGGAAGGCGACCAGCGGGTAATGTTCAAATCCCCCAGCAACATGGCCGGTCCCTCAACGTCGGCAAGTTCATCACCCAACAGTGTGAGGATTTCGTCGCGCACGGTCGTCGTGTCAGCCCCTCTCGGCGGAGGCGGATGTGCTCCGTAAAGCACGATCGTCTCACCGAGATGTTCAATCTCGACCGTCACGACCGGGAGTTTCCATGCTCCCAACCTGAGGATGCGACCGTTCTTCAACGGACGCTTGCTGAGGAGCATCAGGTCGAACGTGCCCGAATGCTTGAACTCTGGATCATTCAGGCTGTCGATGCGGAAGGGATACTCAGGGAATGACGCATCGAGCGTCTGCTTCCATTCTCGTCCGACCTCCAGCAGCAACATGACGTCTGGCTGCTCTTGGGCAATGAAGTCGAGAAATTGCTGATGGTTGGGATTCCCGACAAAGACATTCGCGGTCGTCAGGCGAAGTGTTGCCTGGTCATCCTGGACAGCAGGTCGAGGCAGAAGATACGGGCTGATGAGCAGCAGGTTCCAGCCCCAGACGAGACCGATGAGACCGAACCACCGCCAGTTTCGCAACCAGATCGCAATCAGTACGAATGGGAACAGAGCAGCCGTGTATTGAACACGGAAGTGACAGCAGAGGTCAGCCACCCACCACCACCGGGCGAACAGCGAGACAAGCGATGGGGCAATCGCACACACGCTCAGCCCATACAACAGACGAATTGCAATCCGCCCTCTTCGTTGCGACTCGTACCCGATGTCTCCCCCGAGCGAACTCACAGGAATCGCTCGTCCGCAAACGGATGCAGCGAGCCGAGGGACTTCTCAGCCGGCAGTGCATCGATCAGTGCCTCAGCCATCCGGAAATCTTCCTGAGTGGTGATCTTGAGGTTCATCGGCCAGCCTTCAACGATCGTCACCGGGTGTCCGGACCGCTCGACCAGTTCCGCTTCATCCGTTGCTTCATAGCCTTGGCGTTTTGCATACGCGTCCAGCAACACCTGCTTGGCAAACACTTGTGGCGTCTGTGCCGCATAGAGCCCCCGGCGGTCCACCGTTTCTGTGATGGTCGTATCGTCAACCCGCTTGATCGTACTCGACAGCGGCACTGCCGGGATTGCAGCTCCCGTCTTCTCCGCCGCATCAAAAACCTCGCCGATCCATTTCTTCGTGATCAACGGTCGTGCGGCATCGTGGACGGCGACGAAATCCACATCCTCTTTCACCTTCGCCAGAGCATTCTCGACCGATTCCGCCCGCGTATTGCCCCCCTCGACGATTTCGATCTCCATGAAAGCCAGATTGGCAGCGAACTTCATCCTGAACGATTCAAGATCGTCCGCTGCGATACAGAGAATCGTCTGTACCACATCATCCCGACCAGTAAACGCCTCGGCCGTCCGCACCCAGACGGGACGTCCCTTGAGATCGACGAAGGGCTTCTTGCGGTTGGAGTTAGCAAACCGACTACTTTGCCCCGCAGCGGGAAGGATGACTGCAAATGTGGCCATGAATTAGCTACGGCTCCGAATCTGGTGTGGCTCGACGATCAGGAGTTTCCCCTGGTAATGATCCTGTTGAGGATTTGCTTTCAGGTATTCCAGCAACAGTGCAATGATCTGGGGTAGTGACTCCGGGTGATTCCGGGCACGCAAGGCGACGATCCCTTTGTAGCCAGCTGGAGGGTAACTGACAATGTCCGCAAAATCGCCATTGAGGGAAAGCAGGATACTGTTGAGCGTCTGGGCTTTCTCGATCACTTCAGGATCAGGAGCATCTGCCGGGAGGTGGTCTCGTAACCTGAAAACCTCATGCCCGGCTGCGATCAACGCGTTGACCACAGAGTTTGCGACACAGTGATCCGCGAAGAATCGCAACCTCATTATGCGGCGACCTCGAAATCCACCAGGTCACGCGCCAGATCAAGGCATGCGGCGATGTCGTCGGGCAACAGATCCGGGAACTCCCCAATGATCTCATCCGTCGACGATCCTGCGGCAAGATACCCCAGGATCAGCCCCACCGGAATCCGTGTATTCTTGATCCGCGGCTTCCCCCGCAACACATCCGGCGTGCTGACGATTCGATCTTTCCATTGGACTGGCATAGGGGGTTCCTCCGGGACAGAGACCGATCTCAACCACATTCCATGCCTCGTTGTGGTGGTTTGCACCGTCGATTACGACGCATGGAGACGGTTGGACTGATTTTATTCGATAATGAACGTCGGATCAGATTATTTGCCTCTCGCAACTCGTCGGGAAACCGCTCATCAATAATGATGTGACGGACCTTACCGTCGTACATCAACTTCGACAGTCGAGTAGGCACCTCACGGACGTCAACAGCCTCGGAAACGAGGTAGCGGAACATCTCAAAGCGTACCATTGTAACGAGGTCACCAAATCGACAGCGCTCGCGTGATTTCGAAGCACCAACACCGATCCAATTGACCACACCCGCGAGACCGTTTCGTATCGCCTCGTGCCCTTTGCCGCCTATACCGATCACGGCATCGAAGTCCTGATCACGAACTCGCCCCATGCAATTGTATACCCCAAACAAGCCTGTTGCTGGATCGGGATCGCCCTCATGAGTTCTCTTGTACAAGAGAATACGATTGGAATTGTATAGTTTCGGCATTCCTTAGATCCTTCAACCTGGCTGAATGATCAACTTTTACGAAGGAAGTCCGCTCAGCTTTCAATCCTCAAGTCGGAAGTCGATTCGGTAATACTTGACAGAAACGTTGTTCACCATCTTGAGGGCATAGTCGAGCTTCACGTCGGGTTCTCCGCAGATGATCAGCCCCCGAACTTGCTGATTCTCGTCACAGAGGTTTTCTGCGACCCATCCCATGTATTTCAGGACTTGCCCCACAACCTTGTCAGCTGTTCTTCCTTTCTTGAGTTCTATTACGACAAAGTCTCGTGAGCTGGGATCTTGCGCAAGAATGTCTATGATTCCCGCGTCCGTCCAGTATTGTTGGCCAACTTGACCATTCTGGGGGTCGGTCAAGATATGCAGCTCACCTCGGAAAATTGTTCCAAAGTTGGTAACAACAAAATCTTCCAGGTACTTCTCCAAGACGAATTCGCCTGGGCTTGTGATGTCAGGATCGGTATAGGGGGACTCGTCGTCCTCTTCGAGCAGCGAAGTGAGTTTTTCTTCAGAGAGTGCGTGCAAAGTCTGCATGCCGAAAATGAAGTCCTCATAAGCAACATCGCGCATGTCATTCCGCCAGTCAACGCGGAGATGATGAGGAAACGCAACTGCTTCATACTCCGGTCCGAACTTTTGAAACGTTGGAAGAAGTAGTTCAGGATCGTAGATGGCTGACTGCTTCACCGTTCCGATTCCTGCGATCTCCTTCAGTCCACGTCGGGCAACCACCGTGTCACCCTCACTGATTGAGTGATAAAACCTATGCAACATCTTTGCAGTGCTGGATGCTCCACGGGCAGAGTAGTCCGGCCATCGCGCAATCAGAGCATCACGAATCTCTGGCACATCCAGGTTGGAAATATCTCCGAGATCTCTCCAACCAATCGAAATGATCCCGTTTGCGAGATCAAACGCCCAAATAGCGTCGAAGACATCAGGGTCTTCTGCGTTGAACGGTGCGATGGCCCAATGCTGTGGCATATTTCGTCCTCACCAGCCATGGCGCGATTTGAATGTGTCTATGTAGCGGTCACACCTCTTTGGCGTCGATCCAGCTCATCATGCTGCGGAGTTCTCGGCCGACGCGTTCGAGTTCGTGTTTGCGTTCGAGCTTGCGGCGGGCTTTGAAGGCGGCCTGATTGGCCTTGTTCTCCAGGATCCACTCTTTGGCGAACTCACCTGCCTGAATCTCGGCGAGGATGCGTTTCATCTCGGCTTTGGTTTCATCGGTGACGATCCGTGGGCCGCGGGTATAGTCACCGAACTCGGCCGTATTCGAGACCGAGTAACGCATGTAGTTGAGGCCCCCCTGATAAAACAGGTCGACGATCAACTTCAGTTCGTGCATGCACTCGAAATAGGCCATTTCCGGCTGATAGCCGGCCTCGACGAGCGTCTCGAAGGCCGCTTTGACCAGGGCACTGGCTCCCCCGCAGAGGACGACCTGCTCGCCGAACAGGTCAGTTTCCGTCTCCTCAGCAAACGTGGTTTCGATGACACCGCCGCGTGTCCCGCCGATGCCCTTGGCGTAAGCGAGGGCCAGTTGACGCGACGAATCCGATGACCCCGCTCCCATGGCGATGAGCGACGGAACGCCGCCCCCCTTCTCATACTCGCTACGGACGAGGTGCCCGGGACCTTTCGGCGCGACGAGGGCCGTGTCGACTCCCTCGGGCGGGACGACCTGATCGAAGTGGATGTTGAAGCCGTGCGAACACATCAACAGGTTGCCGGGAGACAGGTTCGGCTTGATGAACTCCCGGTAAAGATCACCCTGCACTTCGTCCGGCAAGAGGATGTTGACGAGGTCTCCCTTTTTGGTTGCTTCTTCAATCGGAAGCGGATCGAATCCATGAGAAACGGCAAGGTCATAGTTGGCCGAGCCTTTTCGCTGACCGACGATCACGGTCAATCCGCTGTCTCTCAGGTTCTGCGCCTGAGCATGCCCCTGCGAGCCGTAGCCAAGAATGGCGATGGTCTTGTTCTTGAGAAGGGAGAGATCAGCGTCGTCGTCGTAGTAAATCTTGGCGGCCATGTTTTGATGATGATTCAAAGGTTGATAAAAAAGGTTCGGCTACGGTGCCGAATCCGTTGTCTGTTATGCAGGTGTTGGTTCGCCGACAGGCGCTTCGGCGGCCATGGAGTGGCCTCTCAGTAAAGCAATCCGTCCGGTCCGAACGAGTTCCAGAATGCCGAACGGTCGCATCATGTCAATGAAGGCTTCGATCTTCGATTCAGTTCCGGAGATCTCGATGACGACATGCTCAGCACTCACGTCGACAATTCGTCCACGAAAGATCTCCGTCAATTCCTTCACTTCGGAACGTCTTTGGCCGTCGCACCGCACCTTGATCAACATCAGGTCGCGCTCCACAAACTCCAGGCCGGAGTAGTCGAGCACGCGGACCACGGTGACGATCTTCTCTAACTGCTTGCGCACCTGATCTAGCGTGCGGTTGTCGCCGCTGACGACGAACGTCATCCGGGACAACTCCGGGTTCTCCGTCTCTCCGACGGCGAGGCTGTCGATGTTATACGCCCGCGAGGCGAGCATCCCCGAAATATGAGCAAGGACTCCAGGCTGATTCATCACCAGCGCGGAGAGCACATGACGCATGATGGCTTCCTTTAGTCGTGATTATCGAATGAAGCAGTGTACCCCTGAGTCGGGCGGGACACAACTGCCCCGCTTCGCGTTCGCATTACAACCCGATGAGAGGATCAATCGACTAGAAACGGCGTGATTGTTGACATACTCCCACGCCGCATTCGGGCGAACATGCGGTTTCTGTTCAGTGCAAATTGTCCCTGAATGACCTTTGTCAGCCTTTTCCCAGTCGATCGTCTGTGGGGCACGACATACGGTCGGCTTCATCGCGCGTAGGTCTGATCCAACTCAAAAACGATTGGGAGGCTGAATCATCCCACCATCTCCAACCCGGAGATGCCTTGTCAGGCAGCCGGACAGGACTCTGATGACGAGTTGGCATGTTCTGACAAGGACGTTAAGGTTTCGTTATCGCTTTAGCCAAAGTCACTCAAACCGGAACCTGAATATGGCAGATGCTTCGACCTCTCGACGTACATTTCTGAAGGCGACCACTGTCAGCACGGCTGGTGTTGCTGCGTGGGGACATCCTGCGTTTGCAGAGGATCAGGAGTCATTCACGATATCGAGTTTGATTGAGCCGGGCGATATCGTCCTGTTTCAAGGAGATTCGATCACCGATGCAGGTCGCAGTCGTGAGCAGGCAATGGAGGCGAATCAGCAGGTGGCATTCGGTAGCGGTTATGCGTGGATGGCAGCAGCGGGCGTGCTGACAAGTCGACCGGATGACGGACTTCGGTTCTTTAACCGAGGGATCAGCGGCAATAAGGTGCCTCAACTTGCAGACAGATGGCAGGCTGACTGCATCGATCTCAAGCCGAACGTGCTCAGCATTCTGATCGGTGTCAACGATCTCTGGCATAAACGCAACGGCGACTACGACGGAACTGTCGAGTCATACGAGTCTGGCTATCGGGAGTTGTTGAATCGCACAAGAGAGGCGCTCCCAACCGTCAAGCTCGTGTTGTGTGAGCCTTTTCTCCTGAATTGCGGTGCAGTGAAAGAGGAATGGTTTGCAGAATTCGACCAGATGAGGGCGATTGTCAAACATCTCTCAGAGGAGTTTCAAACGGCATTTGTTCCGTTTCAGGGGATGTTTGACTTGGCGACCGCCTATGCTCCCCCCGATCATTGGGCCGGGGACGGTGTGCATCCCTCTCCGACAGGAGCCGCCCTCATGGCTCACCACTGGTGTGCTGCCGTGAATCGATCAACTTCATTTGAAGCCTGATTCGATGACTTTGCTGTTTGTCGGACATCTGAGAAACATCTTCAATGTCGATTCACACTCATCCTGACAAAGCCTCTGCGTTCATCGCAAATCATGATCGGGCTGCCTGGCACGACAGGACGTTGTGGTTTGTCAGAGCCAAACGAGACAAGATGGCTCAGAGCCTGCCCGAGTGGGAGGCTCTGCGGGAGCAGGCTTCACAAATCAAGCAGGAGACACAGGCCAGACTGGGAGATTTCCTCGAAGAGTTCGAACGTAACGCCGCTGCACAGGGAGCGGTTGTGCATTGGGCGAAGGATGCGGCGGAGCATAATCAGATTGTGCATTCGCTTCTCAAGGAGCGGGGCATTACACATGTGGTGAAGAGCAAATCAATGCTCACTGAAGAGTGTCATCTCAACCCCTACCTTGAGCGGCACGGCATCGAGGTTGTTGACACCGATCTGGGGGAGTGGATCGTCCAGCTGAGGAAAGAGCCGCCCAGTCACATCGTGCTGCCTGCGATCCACACCAAACGGGAAGAAATCGGCGAGTTGTTTCACGAGCACATCGGCACGGAGAAGGGGGCAACCGATCCGCAATATCTGACCGAGGCGGCCCGACAAGAGTTGCGTCGCAAATTTCTGGCAGCGGAAGCGGGCATCACCGGAGTCAACTTTGCGATCGCACAAACGGGCGGATTCGTCGTCTGCACGAACGAGGGGAACGCTGACCTCGGCACGACGCTGCCCAACCTGCACATCGCCTGTATGGGGATCGAGAAGCTCATTCCACGTGCAGGCGATCTGGGCGTATTCCTCCGATTGCTCGCACGCTCCGCAACCGGTCAGCCCATCACCACGTACTCGACTCACTTTCATGGACCGCATCAACAAACGGTGAACGGTCAGAAACGTGAACTGCACATCGTCATCGTGGACAATGGGCGTAGCGACATTCTCGGCAGCAATGACTTTCGCCGCTCGCTCAACTGCATTCGCTGTGGAGCCTGCATGAACACCTGCCCCGTGTTCCGACGAAGTGGAGGTCACAGTTACGAAAACATTGTCCCGGGACCGATCGGCTCGATTCTGGCACCTGCTTCTAATGCGGTCGAGCACGCATCGCTGCCGTTCGCCTGCAGCCTGTGTGGTTCGTGTTCTGACGTTTGCCCGGTGAAGATCGATCTCCATCAGCAACTCTACACGTGGCGAAGCAAGTTGGCATTGAAAGGGTTGCTGCCTCGATCAAAACGGTGGGGCATGTCGATCGCGACACGGGTTCTGGGGAGCGAGAGACTCTTCACCTGGAGCGGACGAATGGCCCGATTCTGGCTCCCGAGACTTCCTCGCTGGATGGTGTATCATCGATTCAATGACTGGGGTCGCCAACGCGAGTTGCCGATTGTTCCAGCGAGAAGTTTCCGTGAGGAATTCCGTGACAGGCAGAGAATCTCAGCGTCAGGAGAGCATGACTCCGTCACCTGACAGGACGGGATTTCATAGAAACCTGAGGCATCGTCACGCTGAGTGCATCTCGTTGACATTCGTCGTCTGACGGTCGTAGACTGGCTGAATTCCGATGCAGCCTCCTTGATCAGCTCAATGCCTCGTCGTCCCCCCGTCATCGAACTCACCAGCGACGTGCTCGCAGAGTGCGAGAGCGTTCTGGAATATGAGTTCCGTTCACGCGATCTGCTTCAACTCGCACTGACTCATGCATCGATCGCACGCACGCGGTCGGAATCCAACGAACGGTTGGAATTTCTCGGGGACGCCATTCTCGGAAGCGTCATCTGTGAGGAACTTTTTCACCGCTATCCCGACAGCCCAGAAGGCGAACTCACCCGGATCAAGTCGGTGCTGGTCAGCCGCGCGACATGTGCAAAAGTCACTCACGAACTGAAACTCGATGATTTTTTACTGCTCGGGAAGGGATTGTCGAATGGTGTCCGCATTCCCGGGTCGATCGCAGCTGCTGCATTCGAGTCGGTGATCGGAGCGATGTACCTAGACGGCGGACGTGACATCACTCGCAACTTCATTCTGCGATGCCTCGATGACCTCATTCCTCGCGTTGCCGAGTCGACCGCTGGGGTAAACTACAAAAGCCTGTTGCAGCAACATGCTCAGCAGATGCACGGTGAGACCCCCGTCTATCAGGTGCTCGATGAAAAAGGCCCGGACCACTCCAAGTGTTTCCAGGTGTCCGCAGCCATCGGCCAAAGATCGTATGCTGCTGCCTGGGGCCCCAGTAAAAAAGAAGCCGAGCAACTCGCTGCCAAAAACGCACTTGCTCAACTGGAAGGCAAAGCAAGACCCTGATCAGACGGTCGTCGATCCGTCGCTGTGTCACATTGAAGAGTAGCAATCAGATGGTGTCTGTCGGTCAAGAGACGCAATGGGTGGGGAAGAGACCCTGTTTTGTTGAGTTGGTGTTACTCATCCTTTCGCTTTCGTTCGGCTTTCTCGGCGTTGAGTTGGGCGATGGCGGCGCGGATCTCTTTCTCGAACGGGATCGGCTCGACTTGGGACGGGTCGAACGGAGGGAGTTGCGGCTCCGGCTCGCCCAGTTCCTGAAGCAGCTTCCGGCTTCGCTCCAACTCGAACCAGCGGATGTACGGCGGCCCTTCGCCCCAAGCCCAGCGATAAGTGTTTAATGCACAGCGGCGGGCCTGATCGAGGTCCCCCAGCAGTCGATGTGTCTCCGCCGCGAACGACCGGTGCTTACCCGACGATCATCGAGCATCTTCGGCCTCTCAAGTCATTCGACCCGCACGTGTTCTCTTGGGAGTACGACCGCAAAGCCCTGCAGACGGAGTTCGACCGCATCCAGGCGGCTGCGACGATCGACGACAATCCCATGAACGCATGATACACGTTCCACGACCTACGCCGGGCATTTGCGACTCTCAATGCCCTGAACATGTCCGAGCAGGCCCTGCAGTCCCTGATGCGCCATGCGAGCCCACTCACGACGAAGCGTTACGTGAACGTGGCCCAGCAACTCAACCCGGCCGTGGCGAAGCTGTGTGTACCTGATGTGGGTTGACTTGTTATGTCGCGACTTCAATCACTCAGCCGTGACGGTTCAAATTCTCCCGAGAATTTGAACGCTTCCCTCATCCAGAATTATTTTGCATCTACCGATAGGAATCCGACTCGGCGGCGGCGGGTCACGGGCGTGAAGAACTCGCGAATTTGTAGATCCCATCAATCGTCCAGCTTCCTTCGATCGGCAATGGTGAATGAATCGAAGTCGTGATTCCCGATCAATCCCTCGGAGAGAAGCCTCATCATGAATGCATCTGTCTGCGGAAAGCTATACCCCAGAACTACAATTCGACGCGCTCGCCGGATTGTATTGATGGCACTTCGCAACTGAATCTTGATTACAGGGGAAGTTGATGCCTTCCCTAGCATTGGTGGGATGATCGCCGGAGGTACGGAAGTGGAAGCCGAATCAGCTGATTTTGTCACACAATGCTCGATCGGTGAAAAATCAAATTCATTTCCATTGAACACCTGACCGGTCGCATCACAGATCCATCCTTCGTTGGTATCGAATCAATTTATAGATCCGTGAAGTTTGATGACATCTATGATTGAGTCAGGAGCACACTGATCAGTCGCATCAATCCAGCCATGACTACATTCCTCGTTCGAGAGCAGCATGCACATTCACTGCTGAAGGGCAGCAGGTGATGTTTGCATCATGCCATTCGAGGATCGATCGTCAAGATAGGATCACAGTTCTGTGCATGCAATTCTTTTCGATCTGACGCGATCCGCTCGTCAGCTCCAGCAACGCCGCCAACTCCCCGCTCGACTCAATTCGACAATTTGCCAATGTTGCCTCGCTCGTGGCAGGCATGCATTGGCGCAATTGTGAGTTGAAATGCGGCCTAAAACCAGCTTCCCATCGAGCTGATCTTCCTGCTTGCAACTCATCACGAAGATCGCGATACTTCTCGCGAGATGCGTCAGTCGAATCCCAGATGGCAAAGGAGTGCACCTCGCCGAGACCCTTTGGTCCGCCGTTAATTTGGGTGGCACTGAATGAATAGTTGCTTGTGGAATTCTTGGGGGCTTGGCCACCGGAATCAAACATGATTCGAGACCGCAGAATGGCAGATCGGTTGTCATCATGCTATTTTTCGATTCAGTAACTGGTGAAAACTCATTTACGACCAAACACTTGAGGGCGTAGCTCAGTCGGTAGAGCAACGGACTTTTAATCCGTAGGTCCAGGGTTCAAGTCCCTGCGCCCTCATTACTTACAACAAATACGGCGAGTGTTACCACCCCATTACCACCGTTTGGCGTCTGCTGAACTGAGCGCGTGCCGCTAGAGATGGCTCTATGTGGGCGATTGCCTCGCTACAGTGTCTGCAATGCGAGACCTGAAAGCACTGGAAATCGAATTCGTCGCACCGCCACCGTAACTGGTGTTCTTGCTGGTGTGGCCGTTCCGTCCGAAGCGGATCGCTCAGATTCGCCCGCTGGACCGCCATCAGGACTGGATGGACGTCCGGGCCGGCGACGAAGTGTTCATCCACGGCAATCGCACGTTCGTGATGGGTTTGGTCTCAGGATTGCGTCTTGAATGGCACGTAGTTCTTCCGTAACGTGTTTCTTCGATTTGACATAGGCAAGAAGGCCTCTCTTGCATAGATGGAGTTGTCACACCCATCTCAGGCAAGGAGGCCTCACGATGTCGTTTTCTAATCAAGGACGATTTCGACAACAACTGCGTTTTCTGCGGCGGCAGTTTCTTCAGGACGAGGAACTGCCGTTCGGCGATGTGCTGTCGGAGTCGATTGTCTCCAAGGCGCTGTGCGACCATGCGGTGGATTGGGTTGACCGGATCTATTCGCCCCTCGTAACGCTGTGGGTCTTTCTGGGGCAGGTCCTGAGCCAGGATCACTCCTGCCGAGCAGCTGTGGCTCGACTGATTGCTCATCGAGTCTCGCGCGGCCAGAGGCCCTGTTCGGCAGAGACAGGTGCCTACTGCCAAGCTCGGAAGCGGCTGCCAGAAGAGTTCTTCTCCGACGTTGCCCGTCAGACTGGACAGGCGTTGGATGAGACGGCCGAGAAGCAGTGGCTTTGGAAACGTCGGCGTGTTCTCGTTTACGATGGTTCGACCGTGTCGATGCCGGATACGGAGGAGAACCAACTGGCGTATCCGCAGCCTCCCCAACAGCAGCCTGGTGTGGGCTTTCCTCTGGCGCGGATGGCCGCGTTCTTTTCGCTGTCTTGCGGAGCCGTGCTGGATCTGGCGGTCTGCAGCTATTCCGGCAAGGGTCACAGCGAACTGGGAATGCTCCGAACATTATGGGACACCCTGCGTTCGGGCGACATCATGCTTGCCGACCGCTACATGTGTGCGTACCACGAAATCCATCTGCTCAAGCAGCATGGGATCGACACGGTCACTCGTCTCCATCATTGTCGGAAGGTCGACTTCAGGCGTGGCCAACGGTTGGGCAAAGGGGATCACATCGTTCAGTGGTCAAAGCCGAGTCTCATTCGTTCGGTAGACCGACAGACTCT
>JAGQQG010000152.1 GCA_020426325.1 Planctomycetaceae bacterium
TGCTGCAAATCACCGAGACAGGTTGGAAACTTTTGAAAGGGGATGCGACACCGCGGTTGCTCGTACCCGCCAGCACCCCGGCTGCTCGAAGCGGCAGGGGTGCTTCCCGCAAGCACGACCCGCATTCGTGGGAAGGGGTTGATCGCGAGCTGTTCGAGGCTTTGCGTGGTCTGCGAACCGAAAAGGCAAATGATCTCGGGCTTGCTCCGTACATGGTTTTCGGCGATGCGACGCTGCGCGACATGGCCCGACGTCGACCCACAGGTGATGAGGCATTTTTGCAGGTGCATGGCGTCGGTCAGAAGAAGTGCGACGACTACGCTGCGGAGTTCACGGCGCTCATCAGAGATCACTGCCGCGAGCAGGGCCTCGAAACCGACATCGACCCACCGCCCCCTTCTGAGCTGTCACAAGCGAGAGTTGATGTCAAAAAACGTGAGAAGCCCAATGGCCCCAGTGCCGGGGCGCAGGCGTCCTTCGTGCTGTTCGACGAGGGCAAGTCGATTGCCGAGGTGGCAGAAGGGATGGGGCGGGCCACAGCGACCGTCAGCGGTTACTTCGGCGAGTATCTCAGACAACGGCACATCACCGATCCGGTCCGCTGGGTCGACCCGGAACAGATCGCCAGCATCGAAAAAGCGATCTCCGCCGTAGGGGCCGATCGACTGAAGCCGATTCGTGAATTCCTCGAAGGAAGCAGCGACTACGAAACCATCCGCATCGTGGCGACCTGCTGGCAGAATCGACACAGCAGTGCAGAAACTCCTGAGATAAGTGTGAGTCCTGTTCCAATCGAAGAGGCAAACCACGAATGAAGCGAATGGTTCGAACCAACAGGAAGATGAGGCAGTCCACTTCATATTCATGGTTGACCCCACATCGACTCCATTGCCAATTCGGCAGGAAACGCCGGTTGACGCCTCTTCAGATGTGTCCCAGAATTAAATGCAGCGGTTTCGCCTTTCACTTCGATCGTCATCCTGCTACGCCACGCAGGCTGACTGCAGATTGACCTTCCGCGGACTTACTCTCAGGAGTTGTTATTACCGAATTCAGCTCGGCCGTCACCGCGTTCGCATTGCTGCCGGGCCTCTCCGAAAGGAGCTGTGTATGGCGCCCGTCCTCAGTAGTGCAGACCAACTCAAACGTCTGTTCGCCGCTTTGACCGAGCAGACCTTTCAAGTCGAGTACGGGGTCGCTGACCCGCCGTTGATCGACTACCTGTCGGATATGCTCGTGCGGTTTGTGCAGGTTGATGCGATCTTTCGGGTGCGGGATGTTGTCGGTCGCAGGCTGGAGGAAGTGGCCGAGATGCTGGTCGAGGCCGAGCAGCGTGAGGCGAACCCCAGGCGAGAGATTCACCGGCATATCGGTGATTTCACACTCTTCTGGACCGGCGTTTACCCAGAGGCTCTCAAACGACTGAAGGCCTTCGACCGCAAGGATGCGTTGATCGATTACCGTGAGCAGGGCAAGCGGTCGTACTTGATCGCCAGTACTTTCGATGATGAGCCCTATCTCGAAGAAGCTCCCGTTCTACGTCGACTCAGCGATGAGTTTGAACTCTGCTCAGCCGGCCTGATGCAGGTCCGCAGGGAATGGCAACGCCTGCCCGCTGAATGGTCCGCTGAGCAAAACTGAGGAACCTTTCGCAATTGCGGTTTCGCGGAGTTCTCACGGCACGTCCGGTTCTGCCGGTTCTATCGTACGCGCCCTCCGCATGAGCCCGGCTGGTGCCTCCAATTGTCCTCCGCCGATGAGAAGAGTAACCCCCTCACTCGTCGCCTCGCGAGGACGTTATGGCTGTATCTCTCGAAACCGTCGACTTCGTCGAGGAGCTCCGACTTCGACGGATGGCTCGTGAACAATACCTGCCTCCGTCACAGCGAAGCGGACTGCACCCGATCACCCTGGACGAACTTCATCGAATGGACTCAGAAGGAATTGAGCCAGTGATTCACCCCGATGACGACACCGTTTTGACTGACGACCAAGCCGAGGCGCACTCCCTGTTTGGTGCTCGCATCGTTCCGTTGATGCCCACTCTTCCGGGATGGCACGGGCCGCATGAGATCGCCGGCCCGCACGCTCAATCTCACGCGCCGGTCGAGCGCGAAGGCATGCACTACACGTAGGTACCTTTCTGCTGGGAACGGTTAACCGCCAAGGCGCCAAAAACGCCAAGGGCTTGTGAGGAGAATACTCTTTTGTCTTCGAAGTGATTATCACCAAGGTCATGCAGACGATATCTCTTTGCAGGTGGTGTCCACGGGTGATTTTCAGATCGACCTCTTAGCGTTCTTGGCGACATGGCGGTTCAATTCTCTCCCACATTCTCGTCTGGTCGGGCAGACCAAACAAACGCATCAAGATATGATCCACGGCTACATGTCCCATGCCGTGAGTCATCCCCATGCAGAACGAACAGGTTGCCCGCCACTTTGATGAGATCGCTGACCTTCTGGAAATTCAGGGGGCCAATGCGTTTCGCGTCCGTGCTTATCGCAACGCCTCCCGCACGATCAGTGATCTTCCCGAGTCGATCCACACGCTCGCCGGTGAAGGAACCCACGCACTGACTGAGATCGATGGCATTGGAAAAGACCTGGCCGAGAAGATCGTCACGCTGGTTGAGACTGGTTCCATTCCACAGTTGGACGAACTCCGCGAGCAGGTGCCTGCGGGCGTCCGTCAGATGTTGCTCATCCCCAACATCGGCCCCAAGAAAGTTGGCAAGCTCTACGAGGAGTTGGGAGTCCAGACGCTCGATGATCTCAAGGCCGCTTGTGAGGCCGGTCGTGTCGCTGAACTGAAAGGCTTCGGAAAGAAGACCGAGCAGATCATACTGGAAGGTCTCGAACAAGTTGCGACGGCTGGTCAACGGTTTCTCCTGGACGTGGCCACTCATGCGGCTGAGACGATTGTTGAAGATCTGCTGACGCTCGATGTCGTCGACAGGGCCTCAGTCGCGGGCAGTTGCCGCCGTCGCAAAGAGTCGTGCGGCGATCTGGACGTGTTGGTTACGTCATCAGACTCAGCAGCGGTCATGGATTTCATCGCTGACCACGAACTCGTGGAAGACGTGCTCCAACGGGGCGACACCAAAACACGGGTGCGACTCACCAACGGCATGGAGATGGATGTCCGCGTGGTTCCCGATGAGTCCTACGGGGCGGCCCTGCAATACTTCACCGGCTCGAAGGAACATAACATCGTCGTTCGCCGACGTGCTCAAGATCGAGGAATGAAGCTCAGCGAATGGGGCCTGTTCAAAGGGGAGAAACTCGTCGCCGGCAAAACCGAGGAAGAGGTGTACGAGGCTCTTGACCTCAAGTGGATGCCGCCCGAGATCCGTGAGAACCGTGGCGAGATTGAGCTCTCAGAAAAGGATGAGTTGCCCAAGTTGGTTGAGGATTCCGACATCCTCGGCGATCTCCACATGCACACCACCGCGACGGATGGTACAGCGTCTATCGAGGAGATGGCCGAGGCTGCCAAGTCTCGCGGCCTCCAGTACATCGCCATTACCGACCACTCCAAACGCGTGACGATGGCCAATGGTCTCGATGCTGACCGCCTCCGCGCTCACTGGGAAGAGATCGACAAAGTCAACACGAAGATCAAAGGCATTGAGATTCTGAAGGGCATCGAATGCGACATCCTCGAAGATGCCAAGATGGACCTCGATGACGACGTACTCGCTGAGGCGGACTGGGTGATCGCCGTGCTGCACTACGGACTCAAACAACCTCGCAAGCAGATCATGAAACGGCTGCTGACCGCGGTCGAGAACCCGTACGTGAACGTTATCGGACATCCCAGTGGTCGGCTCGTTGGCAAGCGTCCGCCGGCAGACATTGACTACCCTGCTCTGTTCGCAGCAGCCGCTGAGCACGGCACCATGATGGAGATCAACGCACACCCGATGCGACTGGACCTCGACGACGTCCAAACGATCGCCGCACGCGAGCACGGCATCCCCATCGTGATCAACACCGACGCCCACGCCCCCACCGGCCTCGACCTCATGACCTACGGCATCGACGTCGCCCGCAGAGCTTTCCTCGAAAAGAAACACATCGCCAACACCAAGACCTGGAAGCAGTTCCAGAAGCTGCTGAAAAAATAGTGGACTATCGAAACGGAAATCTCAGGGTCGTCTGGTTTAGCCACGCATCGAAGATGCGATTCCCCAATCGTGTAAGACCCGTCATCACTGATTCGTTGGACCGCTGGAAAGGACCAGACACATTGATGAAAAATCAATCCAGGGTGAGTGATTCCGTGCGTGATTTTCTATTCAGCTCCGACTATGTGTGTAACCTTCTGCCTGCATATTTCAAATCGCGTTGATCGATGCATCTTGCCCCGCTTCAGAATAGGAACTCGAATCATGCTCACTCCTACTCGATGTGTCGCCAAATACTTGCAAACACTTTGGGTATTGGTCGTCGTGCTTGTGAATTCTGGCGGTTCTCTCTCTGCTCAAGAGGGCGATGCTGACGAGCTCTCACCGAATTCCGTTTTGACCGATGCTCAGTGGGATCAACTCGAAAGCTCGGTCGACTCGGCGATCGAGTTCCTCGCGACACAGCAAGCGAGGGATGGATCCTTCAAGTCTCACGTGGTTGGGCAGCCGGCGGTCACGAGCTTGTGCGTGCTGGCGTTCCTCTCACGAGGACACACGCCGATCGATGGGCCGTACGCCAAACAACTCAGCAAAGCGATCGACTTCATTGTCTCGAAACAGCGTGCTGATGGATTGATATGCTCAATCGATCGCAATCATCCGTATTATACGGTCACTGGTAGCTATAATCATGCGATTAACGGGCTTGCGCTCTGTGAGGTTTATGGAATGTCGCAGGGGGATCAACAGAAGGTGGTTCGAAAGACGATCGAGATGGCTCTCGAGTTTTCACGGAAGGAGCAACAGAAGTCCAAACGCTGGGCGGACGATGATGGTGGTTGGCGATATCTCAATCCGGCCCAGGCGATCGACTCGGACCTGTCGATCACTTCTTGGCACCTGATGTTTTACCGCTCGGCTCGCAATGCCGAGTTCGATATTCCTAATGAAAACGTCGATGCAGCGGCCGCGTTTGTTCGTCGATGTTACGATGAAAAGAGGGGATCGTTCTGTTACGGGCTACGGGGTTATGGACGCAGTTCGTTCAGCCGCAGCATGGCGGGGGCGGGAGCATTATCGCTTTCACTTGCTGGTGATCACAACACAAAAATGGCTCGTCGGACTGGTGACTTCATTGTCGAGCACACGTTTGACGACTTCAATCGTGGCGGACTGACCCGCGAGGACCGTTACTACTACGGAGCCTTCTACTGCTCACAAGCGACATACCAAATCGGCGCGGATTACTTTGGCAGATTCTATCCTAACCTGCTCCAGACGCTCGTCGCCAATCAGAACAAGGATGGCTCCTGGCCACTCGAAGCCAATCAGACGGATAGAGAGCTTGGCTTCACCTATTCGACGTCGCTCGCCGTACTGGCACTGACGCCGCCCTATCAAATGATCCCTATCTTCCAGCGATGACATCCGTTAAAGGCTTAGCCCGGAGGCACCGCCGACGCCTTTGGGGAGGCGAACGTCGTTCGAGGCAATCTGTCGTCATCCCATGCCTCCAGCCAGCCGCGTTCCTGGGCGATCCAGAGGAGGAGCAGGCCGACCGGGACCCAGCTCCACCAGATCTCCAGGCCCCAGAAGGGGTAGATTTCACGTTGCCAGCGGATGCGTTGGTAGGCGTGCGGGCCGAGGAGGAACAGGCCGGTGATGAGCACGCGTGGCAGCATCGCACATTTGCCGATGAGGACCACGAGCGGGAACAACAGCACCACCATATCGTAACTACGGCCGTAGGGGCTGACGAACCAGACGGCCAGCAGTCCGACAGAGACGACGTCTGCAAAGGAAGACTCTCGTCGCCATGCGGTGCTGAGTGTCCAAAGTGCAGCCGGGATCGCGACGATAGCCGTCATCGCCATGAGCCAGAAACCATCAGCCCCCAACGAGCGACAGACGGCGTTCCATGTCGTCAGCTTCCACGGGTCAGAGCCGGTCAACATGGGCGTTGCGGAAGGGGCGCGCAGGAACTCAATGATCCATGTCGGGTGTAGCAGAGTGCAGACTCCCAGAAGGGCTGCAACTCCGCCCGCGAATCCGAGGATGATTCGTTTACGATCCTGTGGCCAGGCCCAGACCAACACACACGGCACCACGAGCACGGTCAACTGCGGCTTCGAGCAGAGAACGGCCAGCACGAGACCAGCCATCAGGTCGCGGCGTCGTTCAACACTCCACCACAACAGAGCGAGCAGCATCAACAGCCCGCACGCCACCTGACCCATGTCCGCGACCTGCGTGGCGAGGGGAAAGAATATGATCAACACACTAGTGAGCAGACGTGGGTATTTGTCTGGCAATTGAGACAACAGCACGGCAGCCATGAGCAGACAGAAATACTGCAACACGGTCCATGTCGCCACGAAGGTCTCGAAGTTGAGCACCGTTAGCGGCGCAGCTGCCAGACCGAGCCAGTAGGGGTAGTAGTACGGCATAAAGTCGTACCGGCCGATCCCGGTCGTCTCGCGGTCCCATCCGGCAGCCGAGCTGATCGTCGCCTGCCCCTCGATCTCGTACGGCGAACGACCCTGCCGAATGAGAGTCCCCGCACACCAGAACTGCACCGCATCGTTCATCGTGACGACGCCGTCCGCATTGAGTTGCCGCTGTTTCTGGAGACTCACAGCCCCCACCAGCACCAGCGCAGCGGCCACCGCCGTCACCAGTGGACGCAGCCAACTCGCACAATCAGGGGAATCAACCATGCAGAACGATCCATACGTGGGAGTTTCAACACTACCCCACAGGCGGCGACCTTCGGCAATTGTGCGCGGACTGCAAAGCCTCAGTTGGTCCGGTTGTATGAGTCGCAACAGACATATCGAGCGCGGCGACATGCACCACGGAGACACGGAGAGGGAAATCTTTCAGTTAGCGGTCAAAGAAACAATGCAGGTTCTTGAATCGGGAACTCCACGTGAGACCAGCGAGAACAATTGCAATCCAAACTCATGCGAGTTCCATGAACGGCCAGTCATCGTGCTCAAATCAATTCTTCTCAGTGCCTCCGTGTCTCCGTGGTGAGTACCCATCTTCAATTCAGATTTGGCACGATGGCGACCCGGCATGGGCGGGTGTCCTGGGCGAAGGTGATCGCATCGTTGACTTCGTCGAGCGTAAAGGTGCGTGCGACGAGGGACTCGAAGGGGAAGTCTTGGTGATGGGCTGTCAGGAAGTCGACAGCGATCGCGAGGTCGGTGGGCGTGTAATTGTGGATGCCCTCGATCCGCAGAAGGCGCCTGACGATCTGTTCCGGATCGAAGGGGACCGTGCCGGAGGGAGCGACCGAGCCGACAAGAACGAACCGACCGCCGATCTTGAGTAGCCTCGGGCTCACATCGATCGCACTGTTGGCTCCGGACATCTCCAGCACGACGTCGACCCCATCGTCGCCCGCTATTGATCGCACGGCTGAGGACATCTCCTCTGAATCGTCAATCCACGACAGCGTGTGCGTCGCGCCGAACCTCGATGCCTGTAAAAGTCGTTGAGGATCAAGGTCACAGACGATGACCGATTCGGCCCCCTGCACTTTCGCCATCGCGGCGGCAGTGAGGCCGAGCATGCCAGCTCCGAAGATGAGCACGCTGCGGTCTTGTATGTCACCCGCGACACGAAATGCAGCAGCCACCGTCGCGGTCGCACAACTGGCGGGACAGGCTTCGAGATCGGAAAGTTCATCACCCAGCTTGACGATGGGAGTCCCCACCCGCAGATGACAACACTCCGCCAGACCACCGCTCAGAGGATGCTTGTCACTTGGCTCATGACCATATTTGAACAACGATCGACACTTCTGCGGGATGCCCTGCTGACACCGATCACACGTTCCACACGACGCAGCGACTCCCCACGTCATGCGGTCTCCCACGACGACCGGCTGACCATGCAGATCGCACGGCGGTGTCTCGCAGACTTCGATCACCGTGCCAAGTATTTCATGTCCCAGAATCGTCGGCGTGGGTACCGCACGATCCCCCCGCAACGAACGCAGGTCGCTCCCACAGACCGTGCAACAGTCGACCCGGACAAGCACCTCACCGGTCTGTAACTGGGGACGTTCAAACTCCTCGATCGTCAATGGTTGACCGGGGGCGGTGAAGACGGCGGCACGGATGGGCATGTGGATCAATGTCGAATGTCGAAATCAGAATGACGAAAGAAGCTCGAAATCAAAAGTCCGAATGAGTTACCTGTTTGTGCTTCGGACTTCTTTCGTCATCCTGGCTTCGAGTTTTCACGTTCACGCACTCTCCATCGTGAGCACTGAGGCATCATCCGCCAGTCGGCGATTGAAATACCAGCTCGACATCGCGACGGCGATGATCGAGAACATCGAGATGGCGACCGACAGGATCAGGAAGAAGTTCAGCATGTTTCCCGCTTCATGTGCGAAGGACTTGTACAACAGCACGCCGACGTAACCCAGGTATCCGGTGGAGTCAGCCACATACATCAGAAAACCCAGATTGCCTGGCTCGCCAGTGGAGGCGATCAGCCGCTCGAAGACGGTCGTGTGGAAGGCGACGTAGGGGATGTACAGTCCGATCCCTGAGAGCACCATGAAGGCGAACGGCGTGATCTGTCCGCTTGACTGCATCATGACGGCCGCGAGGGTGATGCCGAATCCGACCGCGATCAACAGCAACGATGAAAGAAAGGCCGTTCGATTCCTTTTGATCCAGATGGCCGTCCCGTTCAGTGCGGTCACGAGCAGCATCACGATCAACTCGGATCGGGCATAAACCGACGGTTGAGCGGATTCACCCATGTCCCGCCAGATCTCGACCGCAAAGTCGTCACGCACGCTGCGAATGATCGTCAGCGTGATGAAAATCAGAATCAAAAGTGTGAGCCCGACGCCGTACCTCCAGTAAAAGCTCCATCGCTGCTCGCGATTCAGCGGGACACGTTCCATACGTAGGGCCACGTCTTCCTTACTCGGCGGCGGGATTTGTCGCAGCAGCCAGACCGAGATCAACAACGGCACAACGAACATCAATCCCGTGGCAGCCGGCATCCAATATTCGGAGATGCTGTAATCGACGACGAGTGACCGGCCGACCGATTTCACCACGCCGGAGGCAAAGATGAAACTCGCACACAACCCTGCCGTCAGAGCTTCGGTGACCTGACGACCTTCCAGAAACGCCAGCACGAGTCCGAACACAATCCCGAGCGGCAACCCGTTGAGAAACAGCATGGCTGCTTTGAGCGGAATCGGCACGAGTGCAAATAACACGAGCGCCAACTCAGCTAGACCAATCAGTCCGACGATCGCCGGTGCCCGCCACCGAGCGTGCACTTCAGAGACGAACTTGATGCCGATGAACTTCGACACGGTGTACCCAAACACCTGCGAAACGACGAGTACCGTCTTGAGGTCCATCTCCCACCAATAAGAGCCTTCAAACGCTCTCAAGCCCTCGTACGTCCCAGCCGTGAACGGCTTGCGAAACGCATACATGCAGAAGTATGTCGAGAACGCCGCCGCGATCGTCCACGCCGAAAACACCACCGGCCCCTGCCGACTCAGCCAGCCCTGCACTCCCGTCAGTTCGTAATCCTGCGACTCTAGCATGCTGGTGGTGTGGAAGGAGATCAGACAAGTAGCGGTCAATGAGAGTCACAGCCTACCATGACTGTATGAATGTTTGACAGCGCATGAGGCCTCAGGTCATTTTTGTGTTGCTTCAATCTCAGTCGATTCAGAATCTGTTCGCCATTACCGACAAAACAAGTTACACACATGGAACTTCGCCCAGAACTCCTGCCACCTAAGCTCGATGACGAACTGGTCGCACGTCTCGCAGAGTTGGCGGACACAATCGACGGTGCTCGTCCGGGAGAGTGGGAAAAGGAACTTGAGGAGTTCAATCGCCTTGCAGGAACGTCGATTCCTTTCCTCTTTCAAGGTATCTACGGCGGAGAGAGCCACGATGAGTGGGTTCGGCGAGTGCTTTTGTACGAGTCCACCAAGCTGACTGCAGACGTTACAAGGGAGGAGCTAATCGAAATCGTACGGCGCATTATATCAGACGAGTTCTTCAACGATCGCGATGCGTACATGGCGCTGTTCGATGTCAATGTGGGTGTAGAAGGTGCAGCGATGCTTCTGTTCGATCCTCCTGGCTATGACCAGTCCACCAATACATGGGGAGGCGGTCGCCGGATGGATGAATACGACCCGACTCCTGAGGAGGTTGTTGACATGGCACTTGAGAAACGGTCGACACTGAAGAAGCTCAATGAATGACCATGTTCTGATCCAAGTTTTCATTGACTGACATATCCGACCAGTGTGAGCATGTTCCCATGCAAGCCCCCTATGTTCGCTATCTCGATCTGGATCCGGATGCGAAGTTTTCGCGGGGGGAGTTTCCGGGGAATCTGCCGTTTGTCGACGCGTTGAAGTTTAAGTTTGAGTCGCCGGTGACGTTCTTTGTGGGGGAGAACGGGTCGGGCAAGTCGACGCTGCTGGAGGCGATTGCTGTGCTTTGCGGCTTTCCGTTGGGGGGCGGCAGCACGAATGAACTTGCAGCTTCGCATGGTCTCAATGAGAAGAGTCTTCTGGCGGACTTGATTCGATTGGGCTTCGCACGCCGACCGACGGATGGATACTTTTTTCGAGCCGAACTGCAAGCGAACTTTGCGTCGCTCCTCGATCAGCGTCGCGACGACCCGGGATTCGGCGGCGACCCTTACGGGCGATACGGAGGTCAGTCACTGCTCACTCGATCGCATGGCGAAGCATTTCTCTCTGTGATTCAGAACCGGTTTACCTCCGGACTGTTCCTGATGGATGAGCCCGAGTCGGCCCTGTCCCCGCAACGACAACTCTCGCTGTTGACTTTGATTTACGATCTCGCGAAGGAAGGATCTTCACAGTTCATCATTGCGACTCACTCTCCCATTCTACTGACCTACCCGGACGCGCGGATTGTGTCCTTCGACCACGGCCCCCTCCAGCACGTCTCAATCGAGGAGACCTCGCATCACCAGATCACGACCGGCATCCTTTCCAGCCCGGAAGCATACTGGCGACACCTGCGACAGCGGGGTGAGTCATGAGGCATCGTGAGCTGGTGGGAATCGATCGTCACTCGCATCTCAGGATGTTCTCGCAGAGACGCGGAGAGAGAGAGTTGAAACTCTTTCGAGGCTGCCTGTGCTGGCGATCAACGTTGAGGGGTGAGGCTCCACCTTGCTTCATTCTTCAGATACTCCACGAGCGACATCGCAGCCCGAGAGATCCATCAGAAAGAACACCACGGAGGCACAGAGACGCGGAGTACGAGTAACACGATCCGTCACTCAGGTTGGGGGCGGTCGCGCGTGGGTTCGTCCTGTTCTCGAATTCCGATGCGATGACACATTTTGTTGATGGCAAAGCACGGCTTGTCAGAGACTCTCCGTGTCTCAGAGCCTCTGTGGTGAATCATCCGGCGGAGTCGGTCGCATGTCTTCGCGCCTCTGCGTCTCTGCGAGTGATCAAAGAATTCAAGAGACCAGTGAACATCATGTCCCATTGTTGCGTTCGGTTGAGTCTGCCCTACACTCAGGGTTTGAATTTCACTGGCACAATCTCCGTGTGAAAGGCGGTTTGATGCTTCGGACGGCAAGCGTATTAGTGACTCTCTTTGCCTGTGTTGCTTTTGGGGGTGGATTGCTCTCCGTCGGAATCGGTGATTCATCGGTGCCGCCGGAGCAGACAGCTCGTGGGATTGTCTTTCACGATGTGAATGGCAACGAAATGTACGACGCTGGGGATCGGCCGTTGCCGGGGGTGCGGGTCTCGGATGGACGGCGGATCGTTGCGACCGATGGGAACGGCGAGTATGCCCTGCCCGTCAGCGATGACTCGATTCTGTTTGTGATTAAGCCGCGCGGCTGGCGGACCCCTTCGAATGAGGACAACCTGCCGCAGTTCTTCTACGTGCACAAGCCGAACGGGTCGCCTGCGTCGAAGTTTCCCGGCGTCCCCCCGACCGGCCCCTTACCCGACTCGGTCGACTTTCCATTGACGCCTCAGACGGAGCCAGAACAGTTTCAGGCGATCTTGTTCGGCGACACGCAGCCTCGCAATCAGCAGGAGGTCGACTGGATCGCTCACGATGTGATCGAGGAACTGATCGGCACCGACGCGGCCTTCGGCGTCACGCTGGGCGACATTGTGTTTGATGACCTCGACGTGATGGAGCCACTCAACCGCACAATCGCGCTGCTCGGCATCCCGTGGTACAACGTCATTGGCAATCACGACATCAACTACGATGCCCAGACACGTCAGGTGGTCAACGAGACCTACGAACGAGTCTACGGGCCGTCGTACTACGCCTTCGATTACGGACCGACGCACTTCCTCGTGCTGGACAATATCGAGTGGACATATAACTCGGCCAAGGGCGAAGGCGCATACAGCGGCGGCATCGGTCCCGAACAGTTGGAATTCATCCGCACCGATCTGGAGCAGATCCCTCAGGACCAGATGGTCGTGCTGTTGATGCATATCCCGTTGACTGACACGCAGGACCGTCACGGTCTCTACCGGCTGATCGAGCAACGTCCCTTCTGCATCTCGGTCTCCGGACACACGCACACTCACGAGCATGTCTGGATCACCGATAAAGACGGTTGGGAGGGGCCGCAGCCGCATCATCACATCATCAATGTGACCGTCTGCGGCAGTTGGTGGAGCGGTGCCCCCGACGAGCGAGGCATCCCGCATACGACGATGGCCGACGGGGCCCCCAACGGCTACTCGCTGCTCTCGTTCGATGGCACCGACTACAAGCTCGACTTCCGTGCAGCCGGTCGCTCGCCTGACTACCAAATGGAGATTGACGCCCCGGACGTGGTCACGCAGGCTGACCTTTCCAAACAGACGATCTCGGTCAACGTGTTCAACGGCTCCGAGAAGTCGGTGGTCGAACTTAAGGTGGGAGACGGCGAATGGAGACGCATGACGAAGGTCGACGTCGTCGATCCGAAATTCCAACGCACGTTTGA
>JAGQQG010000153.1 GCA_020426325.1 Planctomycetaceae bacterium
AGCCAGTTTGCACGCATCACGACGATCCGTCTTGATCCGCTCCCCCGGCTTGCTGGGAATCAACGAGGGGGCAACGACTTGCGACTCGTAACCCGCTTGTTGCAGCCGTCGATGTAACTCGAACCCCGTCGGCCCCGCTTCATAACAGATCACCAGCCGGTGACCGTCGGCCAGTCGACCAAGCCGCTTTTCCAGCGACCGCCAGTCCCCTGGCACCGTGCCAATCTCGCGAGCCGCACTCCGCCCCGGCTCAGCCACCGCGATCACAATCGAGTCCTTGTGGACATCAAGACCAACGTAACGTACTTTCGACTTCGGCATGGACCAGTCCTCCCGTTGTGGCTCTGTGGAGCCGGTTTGAGAAAACCACACCATAACCCACGATCAACGTGAGCCACTGGTCCAGCCATCCTTTCTACGTCTTGGGTCGTGTTTCCGATCTGAGAATCGACGTGGCTACGGAGATCATAGCCGGGTTCTATTCCCACATCCATCTGCGTCCCAGATACACGTTGAGTTTAGTCCATTGTCCAGACGACACCGGCACGTACAATCTCTCGTTTGCTCAACGGGTCATTTTGAACCTTCGGGCAAAGCCTGCCTGGCGCAAGTTTGATGGACGAGATTGTTTACTACGATCGATATCGTGAGGCCTTGTGCACGGAGCTGGTTTATGGCGACGAGGCATTGCGGTGGACGTATGGGACGACTGCTGGCCGGATTGCGTTGCATGTGTTGGTGAAACGTGTGCTGTTCTCTCGCTGGTACGGCTGGTGGATGGACCGGGCTGCGACGCGGCAGAAGATTAAGCCGTTCATTGAAGAGTACCAGCTGGATGCCAGCGAGTTCGTGCTTCGGCCTGAGGAGTTCGGAAGTTTCAACGAGTTCTTTTTCCGCAAGCTCAAGCCGGAAGCGCGGCCGATTGACCCGCGAGCTTCGTCCGTGGTGTTCCCAGCCGACGGTCGACATCTGTGCGTGCCCGACCTTTCGCAGTGCGAGGGGCTGTTCGTCAAAGGGGAGATGTTCGACCTGGAGACGCTGGTGGGGGATCGTGAGTTGGCACGCAGGTATGAGAGGGGCAGCCTGCTGCTCTCGCGGCTCTGTCCGACCGACTATCACCGCTTTCACTTCCCCGTGAGCGGAACCCCGGGCGAGGCACGGCTACTCAACGGACCGCTGTTCTCCGTCAACCCGATCGCGCTCTGTCAGAACATTCAGATCCTCGCCACCAACAAACGGGTCCTGACCAAACTAACCACCGAGTCGTGTGGGACCGTGCTCGTGATGGAGATTGGTGCCACCTGCGTCGGCGGCATCTGTCAGACGTATCAACTCGGTGCCGCTGTCTCCAAGGGTGACGAGAAGGGGCACTTTCGCTTTGGCGGTTCCTCGACGATCATGATCTTCGAACCGGGCCGGATCGCCTTCGACGCAGACCTGATCGAACAATCCCGCCTGCACCGCGAACTCTACGCCCACATGGGTGATGCGATGGGAAGCATTCTGTGAGATGGAGACGGGGGCTTCGACTTGCGTTCAAAATGGTGAAGTATGGCCCCCTGCCACTTTGACGACCAGTTTCGTGTCGGGTGCGTCCAGCTCAGAATTAGGATTTTTGATGCGGATCTTGAAGTGCTCTTGAGCATTTCCTGCGATATCTGCGTCAACATACTCGGCGGCCTCATCAACGAAGGTTCCGGACGCGTCAAAGAACTCAGCCTCAACCGTAACACTCGTCCATGTCCGATTTCCCGTGTTGGTGATCAACCCAAGAATTTCGAGACTTCCTTCGCTGCTCCGTTGCTGAACTTCACTAATCACCAGCTCTTTGGTGATGTCACCTTTGAAGAACGTCATTCTCAACAGGGGGTAAAACCCAATAAGCATTAGTGGCAGGATGAATATGAGTTGCTTCCAGCCCGTGTCCATGTTGAGGTTCGACATCTCTGCTCCACAGTTGGAGCACTTCATCTTTGCGAGCATGACGGCACCGATATCAAATGGAGGAGAACGGTGGGTGAACCAATCCAGATTGAGTGGAAAACCGTTGGAGCCACGTCGGGTCTCCGGAAGCCGATCAAAGGGATTAAGATCATATCTTGATCTTCTCCCTACATCCATCTGCGATCACGCCGCTCTCGTCGATCGATGAAGTCAACGTGTTGGTCGCTTCACTCGCTGTTGAGCGGCGTCCACTCGGCGAACGTCGCGGCCTGACCGCAGCGTGTGCCGTCAGGAGTGATCAGGTTCCAGACGATCGCCCGGTCGATCTGGAAACGGAGGCCGGTGCTGCTAATGCGGATGCCGGAGTAATCGTCGACGTATCCGTCGCTCGACGTTCGCGCGAGCAGGCGGGCCCGTTCGTCACGGTGGACCGGTTCCGCAGTCAGCCTCGACGGCGTTTGCACCAGCGTGGGGATGTCCATCTCCCACAGCTCCAGAGCGGTCCGGTTGCCGTAGTTCAGGACCGGGTCATCCTGCGTCCCATGAGAGACGACCACAAACGGCGCCTCAAACAGCGCGACCGCATCCGCCTCCGGCGAGCCGCTCCGCTCAATCAGATCACACCCCAACCAGTGCCGGTAGGAATCCAGCATCAGGCCGGAATGAGTAATCCACTCCGGTGGCATGAGGTCGAGGGGCGATCGAGGATCTCGCGGTGGCATGGCAACGTGTGTTTGTCGTCTCGGATACAGGAACGTCAGGCAGGTTAACGGAGTTGGCCTTTGTGAGAGAAGTCATGAGCGCTCAGGCTTCCAAACAGCAGGCGGGTGTCTGGAACGCTGATGGATGGTAGAATGAGGCTCGGCGAAGATCTGTCCAGCCGCGTCGGCGTCGAGATGAGCGTCACGGCCGCAGAGACATCGTTCCGCTGGGGCCGAGCGACTTGGTTTGTGGCGCGGGTGTCCCGCGCATTCGACAACAGGTTCGTTTACGTCCATTCAATGCCCCAAGCATTCTTCGCTTGACTGAGACTTCACATTCTTTCCCAGATCGACTCATCAGCAAACAATGCGACTGCGTACCTCATTGAGCTTACTCGCAATTCTGTCTGCTTCATGCTCGTGGTCACAGCCGGATGACACCCCTGATGCCCGCAGTGCAGAAACGGCGGGCGATGTTGTGAATCCACCTTTTGGTTTGACGCTGGACGGCATCGTGAAGGCGGTTGGGGACGGAAAGTTCTCGGGATCGGTCCTTGTCGCCAAGGGAGATGAGATCACGCTTGCGAAGGGCTATGGACTGGCTCATGTGGCGAGCGGTCGTTTCAACACATCACTGACGGTCTTTGACGCGGGATCGCTGGCGAAGACGTTTACTGCTATCGCCATCCTGCAACTGGCGGAAGCTGGCCGGCTCACACTCGATGACCCGCTCAGCAAACACTTTGATGATCTTCCGCCGGAGAAGGGTGTGATCACGATCGACCAGATCCTCACGCACTCTGCCGGCTTCGAGCAATACCACGGCGGGAGTGATTTCTCCAATCTCAGCCGAGAGGCAGCACTGGAAGAGATCTTCGCAACACCTCTGAAGTTCGAGCCGGGCGCTCACTACGAGTATTCCAACTCGGGTCACACGGTCCTCGCGGCGATCATTGAGGACATCTCGGGGCAGTCATGGACCGAATATCTCACTGCCAGAATCTTCACTCCCGCAGGCATGGAGTTCACTGGCTTCTATGGTGATGAGCGTTGGAAGGAGTCCGGGGCTGCACATGGATATGAAAATGGAAGTGACCGGGCATCCCCCTACTCCTGGTCAGGCCCTCAATGGGTTCTCATCGGCAACGGCGGACTGGTCACGAATGTGATCGATCTGTTCCATTGGCATCGCGCCCTGCAGACTGGCAAGCTGCTCAGCGAGCCTTGGCTGGAAGAACTGACACAGGCCCGGCTGACGTCCGGCGGCTACCTCCCCAACCTCTATCAGGGAATTCGTGAGATTCCCCAAGACCAGATCACCCTCTCCTACTTCGGCTGGCGATGGCAAGACCTTGACCAAGTGCTGATTCTGGAGAAAGGAGGAGCCATGGACTACGGACACACGGCCCTCCTGAGGTACGAACCGGAACTTGATGTCCTGATTGTGATCCTGTCCAATCAGTGGATCGAAGATGCGAACGGAAACCTCCTCCGAGTGCCGTTGATGGATGCCATTCAAGCTGCGGTCGTCCGAGAGTGGAGGCCGTGACAGTCTGTAAAGTGTCGTCCCAATCTTCGACGAATGTATATGACGCTGATGGAATAGTAGTATGACGCATGGCGATGATCTGTCCAACCGCTTCGGTCGTCGGATGAGCGACACAGCCCCAGTGACATCAACCCACTGGGGCTGAGTAATCAAATAGATGTCGCGGACGCCCCGAGCCTTCCACTGACAATTTGTTCGTCAACGTCCTTTCAATGCCCCAACCACTCGTTGGATATCAAGGCTTACATTTCAATGTCCAAGCTCAATTACGACGACCCTGCAATAGAAGAGACGTGGTGTTCCGATCAACGGAAGATCGTTGCGGATTACCTTCGGTCACAGAATGTGACTCATGGCCGTATCGGAGAATGGCCTGCATGGCATATCGCGCCGTGCGTGTCGATCTGGGCGATTGAAAGTCTGGCGAGGCCGGAATCGATCGGCTGGTGGGTGATCTGTGGCGACTTGCCGACGGACTACATTTCCTCAGTGGCTGTGAATCCGCCTCAGCATCCGAGAAAGGCGATGAGGATCATTGCTCAGAAGTGGCTCGAAGCAGTCAACGCATGGAAGGACGGTCGAGAAGCGGAGAACCTGATGATCGAAGATGCAGGTTCACAAGACGAGTTAAGGTCCATGCTCGAATCGCGAGCACGACTCTTGCTTGAGTGGGCGGACGACGATTCAGTCTGGGTCGAAGAGTAACACTGCGAAAGCCGCCTCGTACAGGAGAGGTCTTGCTGCACACGACTTCGAGACCGGTGACCTGATCTGGGACCGAAGTGACCTCAAGAGCGTGGGCGATATGCGTTACGACGCTTTCGAAGACTTGCTTTACTGTTTTTGCGACGGACGAACCGTGGTGCTAAAGGCCTGGAATGGTCTTGGACACGCGTACTACCGTCAACTTGACGACGCGTTCTTCGACGCGAAGTCCGGACTTGCCCTTCTCGATTCCTCGAATCTCAAACTGCTCGACCGAGAAACACATCGCGAGCTACTCCTCGTAAGGGAAGGGAACTCGATACTATGCGCTGCGTTCACGAGAGCTGCCGTGGTTCTCTCGTGGGTCGGTGGCCCCGTCACAGCATACGAGTTGAAGAATGGACACGAACTTTGGACGCACAAGCCGAACGGAACCCATGCGTATTCCATCGCAACGGCTTCTGATGACAGATCTGTGTGGGTCGCTGAACAGCGACGAATCCTGAGGCTTTCGTCCGATGGCGAGTTCATTGACGAAGTCAGTGGCTCTCTGGGGCTAAGCTTCAAGGTGTTGCCGTATTCTGACAGCGTCATCCGCGACGATCTTGCGGTGACCCCCAACGTAGATCTCAAGCAATGATTCCAACGAACGGAATGTGACAACCTCATCCGGTCCTGCTGGGGCCGAGTCACTTTTCTGGTGTCGCGTGCGTCCCATGCATTCGACCAACAACTCGCCCATCAACGACCTGTCAATGCCCCATCCACACGTCGTTCACACCGTGCATGAGGAACGGAGTGGACGTTATACGGTCAGAATCATTGAGCGCGTCACACATGTCGTCATGCGGGGCATGATCGACATTTCCCTGGGGCGAGCCGTTGATGACAGAATCCGGCGACTCCGCAGAATGAGGTCCTGTTCAACGCAGGATGCCGAGCAAGCTTGAGTAGTCATCGGTCCACAGCGGAGCCCCGGTCGGTGGGGGGAGGTCCTTCCAGTGACCGCGTGCCTTCAGGTCATTCAGTAATCTGCCATCGCGGGCGAGCACTACATAGACCGAGGGCATGTAGCCTGCCTGGAGCGCGTCATCTCTGTCGAAGATCTCGAGGTCGTGCCCGCGAATGCCCTGCAGTCCGGCATCGGCTGCCAGTCCGGTTAGCACCGGCTCGAGGTTCAGGTGACGATTCGAAACATGAAACACCAGCAGGCCGTCCTCGGACAATTTGTCGAGGTACATCTGCAGGGCTTCCCGTGTGACCAGATGCAGCGGAATCGAGTCCGAGCTGAACGCGTCAAAGACGATCATCGCATAGGCCCCGTGGTTCGATTCAGCCAGTTTCAGCCGGCCGTCCCCGAGGACCACTTCGTAAGCATCACGTCCGCAGTCGGACAAATAGGTGAAGTACTCAGGAGATTCGGCGATCTGCTGGACGAGAGGATCGATTTCGTAGAAGGTGAACTCGAATCCCCGTGTGCGATAGCAGACGGTCGCGCCGGCACCCAGTCCGACGACGGCGACCTTGTTCGTTGACGCCGGCGGCTGGAAGGCGGCGAACACCTGCCCCAGGGGACCGCCGTTCCAGTAGTAGGAGAGCGGTTCACAGCGCCGGGCCGGATCCAGGCTCTGCACGCCGTGCTTGGTGCTGCCGTTGAGGAGTTGCCTCCCGATCTCGTTATCGACCACCCAGTGCACGCCGAAATAACTCCGCCCGGTGAAACGGACCGTGCCGACAACCGGTGGGAGCAGCTTCGCCATGATCAACAGTACGCCGACGCCGAGCGCGAACGGACGAGCCCAATTGAGATAGTACAGGAACACCAGCCCCACCGACGCCAGAAACGTCACATCAATCAGGTGCGGATTCCCTTCATACGCCAGCACCTTCGGCAGCAGGGCGAAACCGGCGACGACTGAGAGCAGAAGCGCAAGCACGGCCAGCCGCCCGTTCCTCCCCAGAGACTCGGGATACAAAGCCGGTTGCAGCCACGCCGCCAGAAAGACCGCAATGGGGTATTCCAGCAAGCAGCGAAATGTCAACGGGGCGACGATTGCATTGAACACGCCTCCCAGCACCCCTCCGACCGACATCCAGAAATAGAACTCCGTGAGATGTGTCGCCGACGGACGAAGCTTGGCCAGTTCACCGTGACAGACCACGCAGCCGATAAAGAACACGGCCAGATGCACGATAGCCAGCAGGAGCCAGAACGCGCTCAGCATGGCCGACAGGACCAGCAACAACAGAGACAGGGGAAAGACTCGCACCATCCAGGCGTGCACACCACGCGTCCGTTCCGCGAAGACCAGAATGAACGACACGAGATACAGTGAGAAAGGGACGACCCACAGCAGCGGGACCGGAGCGATGTCGGTCGTGAGGTGCGTCGTCACTCCGAGCAGCCAGCTTGACGGGACGAACGACAACATCACCCACCGCAGACGTCGTCCGGTCGTAACAACCTTCTGCCCGCCTCCGGTGTGTGAGTCCGTGCGACCTGACTTTCGCTTTGGTTTTTCGGCGTCGATCGTGACTGAGGGGACGGAGGACGGTTGTTTCCCAGCTCCGAACCAGACGTAGGAAGCACAGACGGCCAGCAGCGCACAGAGCAGACCGTATCCCCAACTCCAAACGACACTCTGCTGCCGCAGTCTCAGCATCGGCTCAATCAATGTCGGGTATCCCAGGAGTGCAACCAGACTTCCGACGTTACTCGCCGCGTACAGAAAGTACGGATCAGCCGCCGCTGGGTGATCGGTCCGCGAAAACCAGTGCTGCAACAAGGGAGCAGAGGTCGAGAGCACGAAGAACGGGGCACCGACACCGACGGCCAGCATCCCCAACAGCCAGAACACGGGTGTTGAAGCGGTCGGAGGCGACCATCCCGATGGGAAGGCGATCGGCAGCACGGCAAGCGGCAGCAGGCAGACAACCAGATGCACAGCCGGTTGAACCCGATCGCTCAGTCGGCGTGTCAACAGGTGGGCATAGGCGTATCCGGCGAGCAACACCGCCTGAAAGAAGACCATGCAGGTGTTCCAGACAGCCGGCGTCCCTCCGAGTTGAGGGAGTGCCATCTTGGCAAACATCGGCTGCACCGAAAACAAGAGCGTCGCGCTGAGCAAGATCGCGCAAGCATAGACCCGCAACACTCCCATACGTCTCCCCAATGCCGGCTGATAGACGGCCCCCTCTCCAAGTCTCGTGATTCCATTCATTAGTCGGTTCAGGGGAAGAAATACACCGCCCCATTGCCATTCTCCGGCCCAACCGGCGAATGATCAAGCACCCGGCGAGACCGTTCCGCATCGGTTCAGAGAGCGATGATGTCGCTATCGACTTGGGAAGACACGCCTCTTCTGAAGTCTCTCCGTCCGCTGGTCGGCCTCTCTGCCCGGTGATTCGGCACCGGCCAAGAACTGATTGCAATCACAGACGAGCCGACGGACCCGGCCGAACCACCCGACGACATCTCACTCTCACCCTTCGGACCGGCCGGTCCACTTTATTCGGAGACAGCGACAACACGGCCAAATGATGACGGTGAGCGGGAAGGGTGTCAACCCCCTGTGTCTGAACGCATGGCTGACCATATTCGATTCGTGTGCTCCGATGTTCACACTTGACTCCATCCGTTTCGATGACAGACGTCGAATGCGACAGGCGACTCACGTCCCCCGCTCGCTTTACACAAAAACACCCCGGTAGCATGTGGCTGCCGGGGTGCTTGTCCAGTCGCTGGGTCGGGAAGCGACGTGACGATGCAAACTCCGTGTTCGACGGTTCTTCAACCACCTTTCTCACAGTGACTTTCGTCTTGTGCATGTGGCACCCAGCCTGAAGCATCTGGGCCACTCTGCGTCGAGTGAAATCCCAAATAATCTGTAAGTCGGCGTCATTTCGTGTGACCAATGCTTCTGGAAAGAGGTTTTGAGTTGCGGGATGAAGATCAAAAGTCATTTTTCATCAGTTGGCTGGACGACCATGCGGCGTCGGTCATGAAGGTGGCTCGCGCATACACGCTGACTGACGAAGAGCGACAGGATTTGGCGCAGGAGATTCTGCTGCAGGCCTGGCGATCGATGCCGAAGTATGAGGGGAAGTCGAGTGTTGCGACGTGGTTCTATCGGGTGGCCTTGCATACTGCGATGAACTGGCAGCGGAAGGACAAGCCGCGTCGAGCAAAACAAAAGCCATTGCTGGAGATACAGACGACCACGCCGGACTGTGTCGACAGTGTCGAACAAGCGCAACAGCGTGAGACGGTCGAGAAGCTGTACGAGGCCATTCATCAGTTGCCGAAGACCGATGCGGCGTTGGTGCTGTTGTATCTGGATGAACTCAGCTATCGAGAGATGGCCGAGGTTCTGGGCATCTCGGAAAGCCATGTGGGGGTGAAGTTGAACCGGGCGAAGAAAGCACTGGGGAAGCTGATGGAAGGAAAGACACATGAATCCTGACAACCATGAGACGTCAGAAGGTCGCAACACTCCTGACTGTTTTCAGCAGGCCTGGAAGGCGCAGTCGACGCAGACTCGCATCACGATTGATGCGGATCTGCTCACGACGGAGGTGCTGCGCTCACAACATGGCTTTCAAGCGATGATCTTGAAGCGGGACTTGGGCGAGGTCGTCACCGCAATTGTGATGTTGCCGATCTGGTTCTTGCTGGGGATCGGGCTATCACTCCCCTGGACGTGGTACCTGACCGTGCTCTCGTTCGTCTGGGTGGCTGCGTTCACCGTGGTCGACCGGAAGCGTCATCCTCAGTCGCCTTGTGATCCCGAGAGACCTTTGCGTGTGAATGTGCAGCAATCACTGACTCAAGTGGAGCATCAGATCTGGCTGCTGCGGAATGTGTTCTGGTGGTATCTACTGCCGTTCACGCTTTCCCTGCTGACGTTCTTGGCTCATCTGACATGGCTGAAGTCTGAAAACTGGTCGGATGCTCTCTGGGATGCCCCCGTATCCGTCTTCGTACTGGTGCTCTACTCACTGATCTACTTCGCGAATCAACGGGTCGTCGACAAATCTCTTGAGCCACGCCGCCAAGAGTTACTCACCCTTCTCTCAATCCTTGGAGATGACATGAGCAGTGAAGCCCCACCCGTCATGAGAAGTCACGAGAATGCGAAGTCATCGGAGAGACGTTGGTTCCCGATTGCAGTCATGGTCATGCTGGTCATGATTGCCACACTGGGACCGGCCGCCGCCGTCGAAGTCAGTCCGCCGAAGGAGTATCCCAAGCTGGCTCCCTACTCGGGCATTCGTTGGGAGGGAGAGCAACCGACAGTCAAGATCGACGACGAGTGGGTCACGCTCGTCTCGATCGACGGCGTGGCGGTGGAGGACATCATCGCCTTTAGCTGGTGGACTTACTGGTTCCAATGGAAGAAGCGTTTCGAGGAGGACCTGGTCGAGGTCCTGACGCGAATGGGGCATGAGCCGGGGGACACCGTCGAACTGGTTGTGCGTTCTCACGGAGCGGACGACACGAAAACCCTGAAAGAAGTCCCGATGACCGAAGCCAACCGGTGGATGATCAAAAGGGCGAACAATTGGACGAGTTGGTTGGTCGATCACTTCGGTAGAGGTGACAATCGGGCTCCTCGAAACAGAGACCTGCAACGAGCAAGCAACACCGACATTCAACCTGTTCAAGTCAACGACGATCAACCTGCACAAACCAGTGGACCGGCGGGTGATTCGCTTGGCGACTTGATCACGGACCTCCGGAAAGAGAAGAACCTCGTCGGTCTTGCGGCGATGGTCACGGTCGATGGCGAACTCCAGGCCGCTGCGGTTCACGGGGAGCGGAAGAATGGGAGCGGAGTGCCTCTGGAGATTGGCGACCGCTGGCATCTGGGCGGCGTGGCCAAATCAATCACCGCCACCATGATCGCGCGGCTGATCGAGTCGGGCCAAATGCAATGGACCGATACTCTCGGCGAAAGCTTTCCAGAGGCTGAGGTTCACGAAGACTTGAGGGCGGTGACACTCAGACAACTCCTGACCGACACCGCCGGCTTGCCGAATCACTTCCCCAGCGAGGTGAACCGCTTGCGACCTGCACTCGGCGAGGAAAGTATGCGCGCAAGACGTGCAGCCGTGCTTGATGTGTTGAAAGAGCAGCCAGAGTATCCACCGGGCGAGAAGTTCTCTTACTCCGGTGTCGGCTACACAATCGCAGCGGCGATGGCCGAACAGGTCACTGGTGCGACCTGGAGCGAACTTGTGCGACGAGAAGTCTTCGAGCCTCTGGAACTTCAGGGAGCCGGGTTCGCAGCACCAAAGAGCACTGACGAAACGCTCGAACAGCCCCGAGGCCACCGAACCATTCGTCGATTGAAACTAGCGATGGACGACCAGGCAGGCAACTCACTCATTCGGGGGCCTTCCGGTGGCGTGCATATGACGCTCCAAGACCTCTGCACCTATACGATCGAGCACATGCGCGGCGAGGAGGGTGAAGGCAAGCTGCTCTCTGCTGAAACCTACAAACAGCTTCACACCCCTGAACTCGACGATTACACCTGCGGTTGGATCAGAAGAGAGGCAGGCCAGGACATCCCCCATCAGGTCTACTGGCACAACGGTTCGAACACGCTGTGGTACGCGATGATCGTGTTCATTCCCGAGAAGAACATGGTCGTTGCGGTCACTTCAAACGACGGCGATTTTCGAAATGCTGAAGCAGCTGCCTGGCAGATCGTCAAATCGCAATTCTCGACCGAGCTTGACCTCCAAGTCCCGAAGTGAGTTGCCGCATCGAAAGCAGAAGCACCCCGGCTGTTGGGAGCAGCCGGGGTGCTTTTCAAGGTGCCATGGGTCATTTGCAGAGCTAGATGGTCTCTCGTTCTGACAGTCGATCAGCGACGGATTCGAGAATAGTTGTTCTCACCTCTGGAGTCGTTCCAACGACGGCGACATTTCTCCGAAACCAATCCTCTCCACGCGCCATCACGAGCACCGCAATCAGTTCATCAGCAAAGGAGCTGCTGACAGTACGAACACCTGTGAAATCCAAACGCACTCGACGATTCTCAGCTTCCACTGCTGCGATGATGGTGTTGCGAAGTCCGGAAGCACGATGGCGGCTGGAAAGATCGGTACCCAAGTCAATGAGTCGATAGGTCGTGGTTGTCATATTCCAATCCTCCTGGCGATCGCTTCTAAATGATCGCTTTGTCGTTGCGCTTGGTCCGTGTCGATCGGAATCGTAATCTCAAACTCTACTACGACACCTGGCCAAGCGACACATGATTCTCTCACGAACTCCTTCTCCGCATCAACCAAGTATTCTCCTTTGCCACTCAAAACTACGAACTTTCCTGAACTCCCTCGAACCAGTTCGCAGAGTTGCCACAATCCCTCTCCCACATGATGGTCATCTGACCTAATTGTATCAACGTCATCGGGATAGGGGCTGCAAATCGAGTCGTCGGGTAGTCTTTGAGCCCAGTTATCAGGCTGCCGAGCTGTCGTATTTCCCTTCTGAAGACACCACTTGATTGCATCTCTATCGTCGGCAATCTGCGAATACTCACGTGATACATTCTTGAGCATGCCACAACCGGCATCGGCGATCGCAAATTCGATTCGACGACCCTCATTGTCCTGATACACCTGAGCACAGGAGAAACCAGCCCCGCTTGCGTGGGAGGCAACGTTGTCATGAAGTTCTCCAACGACTTTCGCCAACTTGCTGATCACCGCAGCTGAGTATCCCACCAGTTGGTGGGTGAACAGATCATTCACGATCGCATTGCAACCGTCAACTTCATCATGCGTTGCCAGCCTCGTCAGCTTGGTGTATCGAACTCCCTGCATTCCACCACGGATCGGGAATTGATAGCGTCCGTTGAGTACGTCAACCAAGCCATTGTTCTCGGCATAGGATCGACACTTGTCAGTGAACGTCGCAGACTTGGCGAGTGAATCCAAGGTATTCGTGGATCTCGCTGCCGCGAGCATTGCAGAAACCGCCGGAGCAACGAATGCTATGCTCCCTCGACCTTGGTTCCCAAAGTATGACTGGACCCTCTGATAGTGCATTGGTTGATTCCGTTACCAAACGAACAGATTGCACGTTGGGATTGAGTGGGGTGTTGTCGTAACAGAAAATCCCTTCCAAGGTTACTCCCCATGGAC
>JAGQQG010000154.1 GCA_020426325.1 Planctomycetaceae bacterium
TCACCCGCTTCGGCAACCCCGCAAAAATCGCCCGCCAACTCTGGCTCGACGCAATGCAGGAGAAACTCATGGCTCAAAAGATCACGCTGACGTTAGCCTCGGTCGCAACAGTCGCCTGCATCGTGCTGTGCGTGCTGATGTGGCGATTCGTCGAAAACAGTCACGCGGCTGATCAGGCTCGACTGGCAGCACAGCAGGAAGCCAACAGCACACTCTTCGCGAAACTGACGGAGATGATCGACACGCGCAGTGAGCCTGTCGGCGCTACTGAAGGCGGGGCGGCGTGGATCGAAATGTTCGTCAGGCTTGTCGATGAAGGAGGCCAGCCGGTAAAGGGGCACGTGCAGCTGGTTGGGCAATCATTCGAGGGGGGAACCGCCGTCGGAGCGGAGGCCGACACGAACGATGAGGGCCTGGCTGAGTTGGAATCGCTACCGCCAGGCAACTACCACATTAATCTCACGACCGAAAGAACAAATGAGCGGCACGGCCGATCAGCGGTGATTATTGGACCGGGGAGGCCAACTGTAATCCAAATCGTCTGTCCATCGTCACCGCCCCCTGCGACAGAGTTGACATTCGACTTTGACCTGCCCTCTGACCTTCCGCAAGATCGGGTCTACTTTATCGCCCAGATCTACAAGAGACATCGCACCGTTGACAGTTGGGAATGGAAGCCAACTGAAACACAGCCAGAGTACTTCCTGCTTGATGCAAAGGGACGTGCTCAAGGTCAGGGCGACCTCGGGCAGGAAAGGATGCCGATTGTCGGCGCCGAAGGATGGAGCAATGAGATGACCTTGTTCAGTCCACACCTGGAGAGAGTGTCCGCGATCAGGATGCCTGGATATACAATGCATGTGCAGATCGCTCCTTTGCTAACGGCATTCGTCAACGCTAAGGATGGCAATGGATTCCCCTACCTGAGAAGCGCGTCCCTTGATGGCTCACTCAGTTGGAGTGACCTTGGACATAAATCGCCAGATTCCGATGGGGAAATCCAGATCACACATCCAATGATCTCACCCGTCTGGGAGCAGATTCGCAATTCGCTACCGAGCATGCAACTTCTCCAACCAGCATACGCCGTGTTGGTTCACGACACCGAGGGTCATACCCCTGCCATCGGATTCCGGACGCTTGTCTGTGATGGCAGTCGCGCCAGCGAAGCAGTGAAGCTTTCCACAACTGCGACTGGAACCGCGGAGTTCGCAGTGAAACAGCCCGGCCCCTATTGGTTTGATATCACTACGCCGTGGGGAGAAGAGACCTCGATCATACGAGAAATCGGCATCGGTGAACCAAGAGCCGAACAGATCATCGTCCCGAGTGCGCCGCCGGAGCCGGAGGAAGTCGAGTTACAAGTCCGTGTCAATGTGCCGCTCGACCTGGAGGAGGCCGGATTTCATCTGCAATTCTATGTGACCAAAGCAGGTCGAACGGTGGGGGATGCTATCTGGATGATGTCGGAGGATGACCGAACTGACAACAGGTTCCAAAAACTGGTAATGATCCCCGGCGATCCGACGATTCACCGGGTCACTGACCAAGAATTTCCCGACGACGGCGAATCTCGTTTGTCGACGTACAACCTGACAGTTGCAAACAACTTTGAGACAGCTCGCTATGGCATCACCGGTTTTCAAATCCTTCGCCTGATAGACCATCCCAACACAGCCCGTGAAACCGACTCAACCTCTGACGATGCGACAGTTGGTGAATTCGAGTATGCAGCCGTCCCGTTACTGACAATCTCAGAAGACAGCCCATTTGCTTCACATCAACTCGTCGGCGAATTCATTGACGAGAAATCCCAAGTCTTCGAGCCTCAACCAGACATCGCAAACGTTTGGCGGATCAACCTGACGGACCAATTCTGGAATCTCCTTCGCGAGGAAATTCACAAAAGTTCGCAGTTAGACAAGCAAAAATGAGCATCCCGCACGACCTCACCGCCGACCTGCCGCCGCCGCGTGATGATGAACCAGCGTCACTGCGGCAGGACATTATCGACGAATTGACCGACCATCTCGAGTGCGCGACCAAACGCGAACTCCTCACAAACACCACGGCGAGCGGGGGACGTCAGTCCCCTGATCCGTCCAACGCTTCTGACGCCTATACCCGCGCCCTCACCCGCTTCGGCAACCCCGCAAAAATCGCCCGCAAACTCTGGCTCGACGCAATGCAGGAGAAACTCATGGCTCAACGTCTCACCATCGGAGCATTGGCAGTCATCACTCTCGTCGCGATCGGCATGTTTGTCTTGACATGGCGGGCGATGGACAATGTCCAGGTGCTGATGCAGGACAATCGCGACACGAATACGGCTCTGCTCGCACGGCTGGAGAGTCTGGCGGCAACACCGATTGCCACAAACTATGAATGGTGCCAATTCCGAGTGCGGTTGACGGAGGATGATCACGAGGGTCCACCAGCAGAGGGTATGACAGTCGGGCTGCAAAAGATCGTAGACGGATTTGGGGGCGGAAGTCAGGCAGCAACGGCCACCAACAGTAGCATCTCCTATCCGTTTCAAGAACTGACCTCCGATGAGCAGGGGATCGCGGACTTCAGCCCCGTGCCCTACGGGCCGTATCATCTGACGGTCAAAACGCCGGATGGCCACATGCTAAAGAAAGATATTGCCGTCCGTGCAGGTCATGGTGTTGACCTGACAATCGCGTGCCCCGTGTCTGCACGAGAAGGCAAGGTAACCCTCAAGCTGAATCTGGACGACGTCAAGGCTCCGGACGATGTCCGGGATCGACTCTGGGTGCTCTGCCGTATCTACCAGCAGAACCCTTTCAAGTGGGGGCATTTCTCAGATGACCAGGAAGGACAGAATGGTACCTTCCTCGACGGTGACCGCTGGATCATGTGGGAGTCTCGCGAAGTTCTCGTCAGTGAGGATGGAGCGATGTACCTTGTCGAGTGGCCCCAGTACACAGAAGAACTCAAAGAAACAAGCCTCATGTTCGGAGACCGCACATCGACGCATTGGATGCTCGACGAGACATATACGCTCCCTCGCGACTCGTCACCGATTGAGAGCATTCGCCTGCCTGTCGGCGAGTGGTATCACGTGGACTATGAACTCGTCTTCTTCACGGGCGATCCAGATGATCCCGATGAGATGAGATGGGAACTGATCGATGATGATTCTGAATTGCTTCACCTGACGGATCGGTCGATTGAGGACGACGGTCCACCGATTGCGAACAATGTGATCGCCGGCACAACCACGGAGTGGTTGATTAACGTGCAGGGTGCGGGTTTTTTCAACGGAGAACCCATTGGAAGAAGTCCCGCCACAAATCATCAGCTCATTCGACCATCGGAACCGCTCCCGTTTAATCATCCCGATTTTGATTCTCGATTTCAGGGCGTCGTCGGTGGAGGTCAGGGCTTTTTCTAAACATCGAGGCGAGCGGGGGACGTTAGTCCCCTGTGCCGGTGCACGTCGGCAGCTCTGATGGTCTGGATTCGATGTCAGCGGCAGAGGATTCGTTCCGTCTGTGGCGTCAGCATGCTGAATGACACGGGGGATTGACATCCCCCGCTCGCCGTCTGAGGTAATCGACTGACGGATCCGCGAGTCTTGACGTGTGAAGGCTGTTTGATGATCGTGTGTTATCACAATGAATATCAGTCAACACGATCAGGAGAAGGACAGCCGATGATTCCGCGGGTGCTGGAGCCGGAGGTGATGGACTCGCCGGAGGAGGCGACCGGTTATGATGCGATGGATCATGCGGGAGTGAACCGTGTGTTTGTCGACGATCTGTTGCAGGCGCTCACCAACGACGCGGCTCGGCAGAAGCCTTGCCCTCCCACCAGGGTGCTGGACGTCGGGACGGGGACGGCGCTGATTCCCATCGAGTTGTGTCAAAGGGACGCATTTGCTGGGACTATCGTTGCGGTCGATCTGGCGGAAGAGATGCTCAAACTCGCTCGACTGAACGTCGACAGGGCAGGGCACAGTGCACGTGTCAGCTGCGAATCGGTTGATGGGAAGTCGCTTCCGTATGAACCCGGGGAGTTTGACGTGGTGATGTCCAACAGCATCGTGCATCACATACCGGAGCCGTTTGAGGCACTGCGAGAGATGCGGCGTGTTGTGAGGCCGGGCGGGTTGCTCTTCGTCCGCGACCTGTTGCGACCGGACTCCGAGGCAGAAGTGGAGCGGCTGGTCACGCTGCATGCAGGCGAGGAGACGCCGGAAGCTCAACAGATGTTCCGTCAGTCGCTGCATGCAGCCTTGACCGTCGAGGAGATGGCAGAACTGGCGGAGGACGTGGGCCTGCTACGCGGATGTGTGTCACAGACGAGTGATCGCCACTGGACGCTCGTGGCACGAGGGTAAACCATTTCGGTTTCAGAACTGGGTAGCAGCGATTGTCCTCAATCGATGCCGCGTCAGCGGCCGGAAGCATGCCTGCCATCGTCCTCTGAGCATTGACCGAGCGCTTTCAGAAATGCCTCTAGTCGCTTCGCGACACGGGTTGGGACAACCCGTGCTACCCCTCCGCGTCGAGGTCATTGGACGGTGAACGGTTCTGCGAAACCGCAAGCGGCGGTCGCGAGCCGGAAAGGGTTACGATCGTAGCGGTTATGCGGGCGACTGACGGCGGTAGGGATTGCGCGGTCGACGTGAACTTTGGGACCGGAAAAGTTTGTGTGAGTTCTCCAGTGTCCTCATTCTCTGCGGCAGAAATTGCCGATCAACTGACTGTAGAGAACCCATTTTCACATCTGGCCTTGACTGAGCGATGGTCGCCCAGCTGGCCGGGAGGGCACGAACCATGTCACGCCACAATTCCACAACCAGAAATCGCAACGCCGGCTCTCGCCTGAAGATCGAGCGACTGCGGTGCGAGACGGCACTGCTGCGACGGGACATGGACCTTTACGAGAGGCTGTACTCGTCGTGGCAGACGACCCGTCGTCAGCGAGACGCACAGGCGAATGCTCGGTTCAATGTGATCGAGGCCCAGCTTGCCCGACTGTCAGCGATCGGTACGATGGACTGTGTTTCCCCCGGTCCGTCGAAGCCTGTCCGCTCGCAGCCGGTCGTGTACTCGATCGCTGCCTATCGTGCCTGATGTCCGAAACCCCTTCTCCTGACGAACGTCCGTCCCCCCCGTCGGCTGCTCGTCAGACTCAGTTCCTCGATGTCATTAGCCGGGATGAAGCCGAGCGACGATTCCACCACCACTTGACGCTGGAGCCGCTGGGGAGTGAGCCCCTGACACTCCCCACGGCTCTCAGGCGAGTACTGGCTGAAGACGTAGTTTCCGCCGTCGACGTTCCCTCGTTCGATCGCTCGAACGTCGATGGCTTCGCAGTGCAGGCAGCTGACACCATCGGAGCGGACGAAGAGTCGCCCCGTCTGCTCACGCTCAACGACGAAGTGCTCTCACCGGGCGTTCGTCCGCAGCAAACAGTGCGTGCGGGGACGGCGACAACGATCGCCACCGGAGGCATGCTGCCTCGCGGTGCCGACGCAGTGCTGATGGTCGAACACTCCGACGTCGCAGCTGACGGTCGTACGCTCGAAGTACGTCGCATCATCGCAGCCGGTGAGAACGTCACCTTTGCAGGGACAGACATCTCATGCGGCGAGACAATCCTGCGAGCTGGCCAACTGCTAACCTCACGTGAACTGGGCGTGCTTGCTGCGATCGGCTGTGACACGGTGCAGGTCTATCGGCGACCACGCGTGGCCATCCTGTCGACCGGTGATGAAATCGTATCGCCCGGGCAGCCGCTGCCAGTCGGGAGTGTGTACGACTCGAACGCGGCCATCCTGGGAGCAGCCGTTGAAGAGTTGGGAGGCGAACCAATCTATCTCGGCGTGATTCCCGATGACGAACAGCAGTTGGAGTCAGCCGTACGAGCAGCTCTGCAACATGACATTGTGTTGCTGTCGGGGGGAACGTCGAAAGGAGCGGGGGATCTGTCGTACCGGATTGTGTCGCGACTGGGGAAGCCGGGAATCGTCGCTCACGGCGTGGCCCTCAAACCAGGTAAACCCATCTGTATGGCCGTGTGTGACGGTAAGCCGGTCGTGATCCTGCCGGGATTTCCGACCTCAGCCATCTTTACCTTTCACGAGTTCGTCGCACCGGTGATTCGTGCCTACGCCGGACGACCAATCGAACGACGCAACACCGTCCGGGCGACGCTGCCAATACGGGTAAACTCGCAGCGCGGACGGACGGAGTACCTGCTGGTAAGTCTCTTCAAAGGAGAGTCCGGCATGGCCGCCTACCCGATGGGGAAGGGATCGGGGTCGGTGACGACGTTTTCCCTAGCTGATGGTTTCATCACGATCGATCAGCAGACCGAAATGTTGAGTGAGGGGAGCGAGGTCGAGGTGACGTTGATCGACGACGCCATCAAGCCTGCGGACCTGTATGTCGTCACGAGTCACTGCGTCGGATTCGATTATCTGCTCTCACAGGTTCAGAGTCAGGGATTCACCGTGAAGGTCATGACGATCGGCAGCACGGGAGCCTTGGCCGCAGCCAAACGTGGCGAGTGTGACATTGCGGGGATTCATCTCCTGGACGCGGAAAGCGATGAATACAACTCACCGTTCATCACGGGTAATGATGCTGTCGAGTTGATCCCGGGGTATGGGCGGATGCAGTGTCTGGTGTATCGGGAGGGGGATGAACGGTTCGCGGGGAAGTCGATCACGGAGGCAATTCAATCAGCCATGAGTGATTCAGAGTGCCGGATGGTTAACCGCAACCCGGGGAGCGGGACGCGAATTCTGACAGACCGGTTGCTCAGAGAGGCGTGCGGGACCGAAAGAGGCGTTCCATCCGGGTATGGTGTGCAGGTGCGGTCACATAATGCGGTGTGTGCTGCGGTCAAGGATGGCCGAGCCGACTGGGGCGTCGCGATCGAAACTGTCGCAACCACCTACGGACTTTCAATGATCTCGCTCCAGGAGGAACGGTTCGACTTTGTCATCCCGACTGCACGGAGAGAACGCCTTGCGGTGCGGGCTTTCGTTGAACTGCTTGAGGATGCTGAGTTGCGACGACAATTGGAGGCAATGGGGTTTCGGAGGTGACTCTGACTGAAAAGGGGACAAGGAGAGAGGGTGCCTGGGCGATCGTGACTCGCTGCTTCCCACTCTCCTTGCCCCCTTGTCTCTTACGAGAATTACTCCGTATCAGGCGTCTCGTCCTCTGATTCCTCGCCGCCCAACAATGCGGATTGCTTCGCAGATGCGAGGGTGTACAGCGGGTTGCTACCCATTTTTTCGCTGCACTTCGGGCATTTGGTCTTCGCGATCCCCTTGCCACCTTTGCCGCCGAGTTTCTCTTTGGCCCGGGCATCCTCGCTGACGGCGATGCCACACGCGGTGCAGAGCCAGCCTGCGAGCACGACCTCGATTTTCGGGTCAGCCTCGTAGTAGGCCAGACCTTCAACGGCACGGATTTTCACGTCGCTGTAATGACACTTGTGCTCGACAAAGGTATCGGTCAGCGGGATATCCATGTTGTGACCGAAATCTCCCATGGCGTACATCGAGCCGAGGATCTCAGCGAATTCGCGGAACTCGCTCAGCGTGAAGGACAGGTATTTGGGCTGGGCACCGGCTTCCGTGAGCGGCAGTTGCACCGCGATGCGTCCCGTACCGAACACTGGAATCCCGGCGAAGAGCGACTCCGTCAGCGATGCGGCCGGCTGGACGATTCTGAGTTCGGCGATCTGATCCGATGTGTACTCTTTCTTCTCACCCACCGGAGCATCCGCGACCGACTTGCCTGCCCGGAAGTGTTCGAGCAGTTTGGTCGTGGGGTCCACCTGCTCCTCTTCCTTGCCTTTCCCTTTGCCACCCCCAAACAGTCCGGCCTTCTTGGCGACAGGCAGTGAAGCGACGAGCACACTCTCGTCAGCAAAGCCAACCTCCACAGGCACAAATTCGCCAGCCATGCTGTCAGCTTTGAGCTTGAGCTTTTCCGGATTGAGCGTGTGCTGATGGATACTGGACAGCCACCGCTGATAGAGGCCCGCAGAGAGATGCTTGGGGCCGGTGTCTTCCTTCGCGGCCTTGGCCCCTTCCTTTCTCGCCTTGGCGATTTCGGCCAGTTTATCGAGCAGACTGACTCGGACACGCGATGATGATCCGAACGTCAGACGTCGCAGTTCACCCGTACGCTCGTCACGCACCTGAATGCGGCACCCCTTCGGAGCGTCGATGAGAAAACCGTCGCGAATGGCCTTCACGCCTTCGATCGAGGTGCCCCGGTCAGTTTGTCGTTTCCCGCGTTCCTGCTCTTCCTGGGCAGCCAGTTCCAGCAGGGCGTCGCCTCCGGTTGCGATCGAGTGGGCCACATCGTTGTCGCTCCCGGCACTGGCACGCTCGGCTTTCGGAGCATCTGCCTCCGAAGTTTCCGCCTCTCCCTCTGATGTCTCACTCGTGTCGTCTGATGCCTGCTCCGACGGATCGAGAATCATGGGAATCTCGACGGCCGGGGTCGCTGCTGCCGACTTGCCAGGAGAAGCCGTCGTCCCGCCCGACAGTTCGAAGTCACCCCCGTCTTCATCGGTCAGGCTTTTTGCCGACCGATCGGGCATGAGCGAATCGAGGTCGATCGCCCCCTCTTCCGTAGTCGCGGGACTGTACAGGATTTTCGTCGGGCGAGAACGAATCTTTTGAAACTTCTCTTCGACGTCCGGTCGCAGGAAGCCGCCACAATTCCAGCAACGGACCAGGCCCTCACGAACCATTTCTCCGCAATCCGGGCAAGGAAACTCTGTTGATGCGCCGCTCATTTGAGTCTTTTAGAGTTAGATTCCGCAGTTCGTTGATTTTCCGCCCGCTCAAATGGCCGGCCCGTACGTAGAGAAAGAAAGGGATTCACTGGTTGCGCAAATCGACGCAGCCTCGTCCCGGCTCCAAGTCGAGTGTACCATGCAAAAAGAGGAGAATACAGCCGCGAATCCCCCCAACTGTAAGATCGGAAGAAGTTAAGTCACATAGAGATCCGTCGATCAGTCCCATGAGTGGTCCCGTATTTTCCCGACTCCGCCCCGCTGAATCCCACGCATGCCCCACGATCGTTCTCATCAGCACAAAGTGACCAATGCGGTTCAATGGAAGGGGCACTTCAGGTTCTGGATGGGAACGAGAGTCCAAATGATCATGCAGTCCGTCCAGATCCGGTTCTCTCACAGGTCAACGTGACATCACCACTCTCACAACGGGTTTCCAATCAACTGTCGGCTCTTGATCCGAGGCGGGATCGCTACGCGTCCGAGATCGTCGACCTGATTCTCACCGAAGCCCGGAACGCCGGTGCCAGCGACATCCATCTCGTCCCCGACCAGATAGGGCTTCAGATGGACTGGCGGATCGATGGCGTGCTCCATCCCATCGTGCGACTCCCCGATGTCGCCCGCAACGTCATCGCCCGACTGAAGGTGCTGGCTCAGCTACTGACTTACCGGACCGACGTGCCTCAGGAGGGACGGATTGCCGGGTCGGGATCACTCAATGACCAGACTGCTCTGACACAGGGCTATCCGCAGGTCGAGATGCGCGTCAGTACGTTTCCGACATTGTACGGCGAGAAAGCGGTCGTGAGGCTGTTTGTCGGTTCGGGGAACTATCGTCGGTTGGACGATCTCGGTATGCCCGAGTCGATTGCGACCGACTGGCGGGGGTTGCTCAAGGCAACAAACGGGGTGCTGCTCATCTCTGGCCCCGCGGGGAGCGGCAAGACGACAACGCTGTATGCTTCGCTGCGCGAGATCCTCCACGATTCTCCCGAGCGACGCAGCATCGTCACACTCGAAGACCCGATCGAAGCCGAGGTGCCGGGCATTGCCCAATCGCAGGTCAACACAAATGCGGGCTTCGACTATGCACGCGGATTGCGATCGCTGCTGCGTCAGGACCCGGAGGTCATCATGGTCGGCGAGATCCGAGATCGCGAGACAGCCGAAACAACCTTTCAGGCATCTCTCTCCGGCAATCTGGTGCTCACGTCATTCCACGCGGGTTCGTCCGCAGAGGCCATCAGCCGCGTGAGTGACTTGGGGGTCGAGCCTTATCTGCTGCGCAGCGGACTGCTGGGCATTCTCAGTCAACGGCTTATGCGGCGTCTCTGCTCCTGTGCAACACAAGGGACGGACCCCTCAGACGCGTTGGGATTGCCAGTCGAGACGTTTCACATCCCGGTCGGATGTACTGACTGCGGTGGCACGGGATACGCTGGCCGCATGCTCGTGGCTGAGTTGCTCCATCCACGGGACGGCGACATCGGCCGGGCCATCCTCGCACGGGCAGATGCTGACGAGATCGAAAGGATCGCGATCGAAGCCGGCATGCAGACATTGGTTTCCCAGGCATGTGACGCGGTCACCGAGGGTCACACGAGTGCCGTGGAGGTGAGACGTCTATTTCCAAAGGCGAGCGGGGGACGTCAGTCCCCTGTGCTCTCCGACCCATCGTAAGATTTTCTCCCCGTTGAGATGGCCATCCAAGAAACCTGACATGACAAAACAAAGTCAACACAAAAAAAATGTTGCTTTCACCCGTCTCCCGTCAGGGGACTTACGTCCCCCGCTCGCCAGACGCTACGGCTTCACTCTGGTTGAACTCTTGGTCGTCTCCGCCATCATCTCGATTCTCGTGGCGCTGCTGCTCCCAGCCGTGCAACAATCCCGTGAGGCTGCAAGACGAACTCAATGTAAGAACAACATCAGACAGTTGGCCCTGGCATTGCAGACGTACCACGACCAGTTCGAGATGTTCCCCGCGGGGACGGTCAACGCGGACGGACCGATTCGCAACGAGACCTCGGGATACCATCACAACTGGGTGATTGCGCTGCTGCCGCACTTGGGAGAGAATCCGCTCTTTGAGTCGATTGACCCGAAGGTCAGCGTCTACGACCTCGCCAATCGCGAAGCCCGACGCACTCGACTTTCCCTGCTGCTTTGCCCGAGTGACCCGGCCCGCGATCACGCCTCAGTCACGGGCGAACGATTGGAACCGCTGCTCACGAACTACGCTGGCTGCCATCACTCGGTCGAAGCCCCGATCGACGTCGACAACAACGGCGTCCTGTATCTCAACAGTTTCCTCCGTATCTCTGCGATCGAAGACGGCACCTCCAAAACCATCGCCATCGGCGAGATCAAGCGGGCCATGGATGACCTCGGCTGGGCCTCCGGCACGCGCGCGACCCTGCGAAACTGCGGACTTTCGATCAACGATACTCCGGGCGGCATGGCGTACTACCTGCAGGACTCGCCGCCACAGGCTCAGCAGACAGGCCCGACTCACACCTCATTTCAGAATCAACAACAGTTGCTGCCACCAGAGAGACAGAACGAATTCGTCGGCGGATTCGGAAGTCATCACACTGGCGGCATGCATTCGGCATTGGCTGATGGCTCCGTCAGGTTCCTCTCGGAGAACATCAACCCCACGGTGTACGAACGCCTCGGCGACCGCGCGGATCACGAATTGCTCGAACCCTTTTAGGCCGAACGAATTTGCGGCATTGCTGGAAGCATCGGACTGGCCCCGCTATCATGCCGGACCGGATGACAACCGATGCCTTTTGAGTGCAGTGACCGATGAAGATTCATGAGTTTCAGGCCAAGCAGCTGTTCGCCAAAGCCGGGATCGAAATCCCGAACGGAGTCGTCTGCAAGACGGCGGATGAGGCAGCCAAGGCCTACGAACAACTGGGAACCAAAGTCTGCGTTGTGAAGTCGCAGATTCACGCGGGTGGGCGTGGCAAGGGCCGATTCAAGGAGCACCTCGAACAGCCGGGCGTGGTCCTGGTCAAATCAGCGGACGACGCAAAAGCGAATGCCGAGCGGATGCTGGGGTCGACGCTCGTCACCATCCAGACCGGCGACGAGGGCAAACAGGTCAACACGCTGTACGTCGAGCAGGGGCTGGACATCGCCCGCGAACTGTACTTCGCCATCATTCTCGACCGTGAAGTCGGCAAGCCGGTCTGCATCGCTTCTGCCGAGGGAGGCATGGCGATCGAAGAGTTGGCGGAAGAGCATCCAGAGAAGATTATTCGCGAGCACTACGACCCCGCGATCGGCCTGCAACCGTTTCAGGTTCGCAAGCTGGGCAATGCCCTCGGCCTCGAAGCGACCGCGATGAAGTCGGCCGGCAAACTGCTCCCTCAACTCGGTCGATTCTTCGTCGACAACGACTGCAGCATGACGGAAATCAATCCGCTGGTCCTGACCGACGACAGCCAGCTGCTGGCACTCGACGCGAAGGTCAGCTTCGACGACAACGCACTGTTTCGCCACAAGGAACTGCAGGAGCTGCGCGACCTCACCGAAGAGGATCCCAGCGAAGTTCGGGCGGGCAAAGCGGGACTCAGCTACGTGCAGCTCGACGGCAACATCGGGTGTCTGGTCAACGGGGCCGGGCTGGCCATGAGCACCATGGACCTGATCAAGCTGCACGGCGCCGAACCCGCGAACTTTCTGGATGTGGGCGGCGGAGCCAGTGTCGATCAGGTGACGGAAGCGTTCCGCATCATCCTGGCCGACGAAAACGTGAAGGCGGTGCTGGTCAACATTTTTGGCGGCATCATGAAGTGCGACACCATTGTGGATGCCCTGCTGACGGCTTACGACAAGGTGGGCTTCAACGTCCCGCTGGTCGTGCGTCTGGAAGGCACCAACGTGGAACTGGCCCGTGAAAAACTGAAGGCCAGCGGAAAAGACGTGATTGCAGCCACCGACCTGACCGACGCGGCGAAGAAGGTAGTGGGTGCTCTGGGGGCCTGAATTTCAGGCGTTGCGGTGCCCGCCCGGTGGCACCGCGAG
>JAGQQG010000155.1 GCA_020426325.1 Planctomycetaceae bacterium
TGGTGATCCCAAGGTCGCGTTAGCACAACGCATAATCGCACTTCGCGGAAGTCGCGGTATCCTCGACAATACCTTCTTGAAGTTCTTGATGCAGTCGGTATTCGTACAGGCTCAGCTGACGTCACGATCTTCAGGCACGACTGTCTCTGGTATCAAACAAAGTGAATTACGCGAGGTCGTATTACCGCTACCACCCCTTCGCGAGCAGGAGGCCATCGCGTGCATTTTAGGTGCGTTGGATGACAAGATTGAGCTAAACCGTCGGCGGAATCGGACGCTGGAGGGGCTGGCGCGGGCGCTCTTTCAGAGCTGGTTCGTCGACTTCGACCCCGTCAAAGCCAAAGCCGCCGGCCAATCCCCCCCCGGCCTCACCCCCCAACTCGCCGCTCTCTTCCCCGACTCCTTCGAAGACTCCGACCTCGGCGAGATTCCGACGGGGTGGAAGGTGAGAACGTTACCAGAGGTCTGCGAAGTCAATCCCACTCGCTCGTTGCCGAAAGGGACCATTGCACCATATCTCGATATGGCAAGCATGCCTACCGCTGGGCCCTCTCCTGAGGGGTGGGTGTTCCGCGAGATGGGTTCAGGAATGAAGTTTGTGAATGGCGACACACTCGTTGCCCGGATTACTCCATGTCTGGAGAATGGGAAGACGGCCTTCGTCGATTTTCTTGACGATGATCAAGTTGGGTGGGGGTCGACAGAATACATCGTCCTGCGACCACGTGAAGCCGTCCCTCCCGCATTTGCCTACTTACTTGCCCGATCCACGAACTTCCGACGCTTCGCGATCCAACAGATGACTGGATCGAGCGGGCGACAGCGGGTCCCAGCCGATAGTCTGTCTAAATACCAACTCGTGGTGCCCGAACTCGAGTCGGACTTGTTCGCACACTTCGGAAGACTGGTGTTGCCACAACTCCGGCGTATTCGTGAGGCAATGGAGCAGAATCGGACCATCGCCGCGATTCGGGACGCTTTGCTTCCTAAGCTTATCTCTGGCGAGATGCGGGTGCCAGATGCCGAGCGAATCGTTGGGAGGGCACTCTAGTCGGTGCGAATCCCATGAAGCTGATTCTTGATCCCACAAACTTTGACGCGTGTCCACAGTACAACGACTGGCTCGACCAGCAGTACGTGGAAGTCAACGGCGCTCTCGACATTCTCGGATTCCAGCCGCGGCCGAGCAGAGTGATGTATGCGCTCAGCCCTGACACATACGAGGCTACTTTCGCAGATTTTCAGGAGCAGCGCGAAGAAGAAATGAAGCAGCTCGTGTTCGACGAGTTTCCGTCTCCGATCGCGCACTACTTCTACCGCTTTGAGAACGGTTACGAGAACGAACTGCAGCGCCTGCACCTCTTGCGCGACACCTGGGAGGCTTTAGTTGATGTTCTACATGCGATTGCAGTTGCAGAGTGCCGATTCAGAGGGCTCTCTTTGGCGGACCCGATGCGATTCGCAGACTTTCTAAGCGACAAGGTTGCACAGAAACTGCTCAATATCGAACGGATCCTGACGTTCGCTGCAGCGTCAGGAATCTCATTGGGACTGGCAAAGATCGTTTCGGTATCGACTCTTCAAGCGATGCGGCAATTGAATCAGTCGCGCAATGGGTTCTCTCACAGTGCTGCGCAATCCGAATCTCAAGCGAAAGAATGGATTGCCAATTGCTACGCAGATGTACTCGACGTACTGGATGACTTGAGAAGCCTCGCAGGCGTACAAGTGCTTCGATACATCGGCCAGACTGACGGTATCACCGTTCGCTGTGAGATGTTCGTTGGTCATGGGCTCACGCGCACAATTCGGAGTCTCGTTCTCACGGCAGACCAACTGAAGGACTCACAGCGATTCCTACAACAAGGTCAAGTACTCGTCGTCTGTGATGGCTGCGTGTTTGGTTTGCGTCCACTCGTCTACTTCAGAGAGGACTCGTCTGGGCATGTGACGAAGTTGTGCATGTTCAGGAGGACACATGGTGATGCGCCGAATCGTCGAATTGAATTTGAAGTGGTTGGGGATGCAGAACGGTGGGAGCGTGACCGGACACTGTTTGTTGATGAAATCAATGAACTGAGGGTGTTGTTCGGGATACCACTTGAGTGAGGCGAGGTATGTCAACGAATGCATTTTGTGAGTCAATTGTCGAAGACGCCGCCTTGGAATGGCTGCAGGCGTTGGGCTATGGCATCGCTCATGGCCCAGAGATTGTCGATTCGGAGCGCGGGGGCGACTATGGCTTCCTTGTCCTCGGCGAGCGTCTGCGAGAAGCACTAGTGAGCCTAAACCCGAAAGTTCCAGCCACTGCCATTGAGGAGGCATTGCGCAGGCTGACGCGGCCTGATTCCCCTTCACTGATGGCCGGCAATCAGGCGATGCATCGGCTCATTATCGATGGTGTCCCGGTCGAGTATCAGCGGGATGATGGCTCGATGGCGGGGGACCTGGTCCGAGTCATCGATTTCGATGCCCCGGCAACCAACGACTTTCTGGCAGTCAATCAGTTCACCGTTGTCGAGAACAAGCACGAACGGCGACCGGACGTCGTGCTCTTCGTGAACGGCTTGCCGCTCGCTGTGATCGAGTTGAAGAACGCCGCCGATGAGAACGCGACGATCTGGAGTGCGTTCAATCAACTGCAAACGTACAAGCAACAGATTCCGACGTTGTTCACCTGGAACTCGGTGTTGTTGATCTCCGATGGAACCACGGCCCGCATTGGGACCCTGACAGCCGATCGGGAACGGTTCATGCCCTGGCGGACGATCGCGGGCGAGGACCTGGCCCCAGCGTCGATGCCGGAACTGCAGGTGGTTCTGGAAGGGGCGTTCGAGCCGTCGCGATTCCTCCAGTTGATCCGGCACTTTATCGTGTTTGAGGATGTCGGCGGCGGGAACCTGGTCAAGAAAGTGGCGGGATATCATCAGTTCCACGCGGTCAATCTGGCTCTCGAGGCGACGCTGACGGCCACGAGTGCCGGCGGCGACCGCCGCGTGGGCGTGGTCTGGCATACGCAGGGATCAGGCAAGAGCCTAACGATGGCGTTCTACGCGGGCCGGGTGATCCTCGAACCGGCGATGAAGAACCCGACCATCGTGGTCATCACCGATCGCAACGATCTTGATGACCAGCTTTTCGGAACCTTCGCACGCTGCAAGGACCTACTGCGGCAACAACCGGTTCAGGCAGAAAGCCGTGGCCAGTTGCGGGAACTGCTGACAACCGACTCGGGGGGCGTGATCTTTACGACGGTGCACAAGTTCTTCCCGACGGCTGATGAGACGAAGTTCCCGGTTCTGTCGGAACGACGCAACATCGTGGTGATGGCGGACGAAGCCCACCGTAGCCAGTACGACTTTGTGGACGGCTTCGCTGCCCACATGCGAAACGCTCTGCCCGGGGCATCGTTCATCGGCTTTACGGGAACGCCGATTGAGAAGGCCGACGCCAATACACGGGCGGTCTTCGGTGACTACGTGAGTGTGTATGACATCGAGCGGGCTGTGAAGGACGGCGCGACGGTGCCGATCTTTTATGAAAGCCGCCTCGCACGACTCAAACTTTCAGACGAGAAGAAGCCACACCTGGATGCGGACTTTGAGGAAGCGACCGAAGGTGAAGAGACGGAGCACAAGGAAAAGCTCAAGACGAAATGGGCAGCTCTTGAAGCACTGGTCGGCGCGGAAGAACGGATCAATCTCGTGGCCGCCGATCTGGTCGCCCACTGGGAGCAGCGTCTCGAAGCAATGGACGGCAAGGCGATGATCGTCTGCATGAGCCGCCGTATTTGCGTCGAGATGTACAACGCACTGGTCAAGCTGCGTCCCGAGTGGCATCACGAGGACGACGACAAGGGAGTGCTGAAGATCATCATGACCGGTTCGGCATCGGACCCGGCGGACTGGCAGTCGCATATCCGGTCGAAGTCACGCCGCGAGGAGTTGGCGAAGCGATTCAAGGATGAGAAGGACCCATTCAAGATCGTCATCGTCCGTGATATGTGGCTCACGGGATTCGACGCTCCGTGCCTCCACACCATGTACGCCGACAAGCCGATGCGCGGCCACGGCCTAATGCAGGCGATCGCAAGAGTGAATCGAGTCTTCAAAGACAAGCCGGGGGGACTGATTGTCGATTACCTTGGTTTGGCTCACGAGTTGAAACAGGCGCTGGCCACGTACACGGAAAGCGGAGGAAAGGGGCAGACCGCGATCAACCAAGAAGAAGCGGTCGCTGTCATGCAGGAGAAGTTCGAAGTCTGTGACGCTTTCTTTCACGGATTTGACAGGACACCGTGGACCCAGGGGAATGCCACTCAAAAGCTGACTGTCTTGCCAGCTGCACAGGAACACGTCTTGAAGCAGGAGGACGGAAAGAGCCGCTTCGTAAAAGCGGTGGCTGACCTCTCGAAAGCATTTGCTCTGGCCGTACCAGCAGACCAAGCAATGGCGGTTGTGGATGACGTGGCCTTTTTTCAGGCAATCAAGTCTGTTCTCACAAAGTCCATCGGCGATGAGAAACGTGATCCCGGACAGATCGATCATGCGATTCGTCAGATCGTTTCCCGTGCGGTCTCCTCAGATGAAGTGATCGATATCTTCGCAGCGGCTGGGCTGAAGAAGCCCGACATCTCTGTGCTTTCGGATGAGTTTCTGGCAGAAGTTCAGGGAATGCCACAACGCAACTTGGCCGTCGAGATGCTCCGGAAACTGCTGGAGGGCGAGATCAAGCAGCGAGCGAAGAAGAATGTGGTTCAAGCTCGTTCGTTCTTGGAAATGCTCGAGAAGTCGATTAACCGGTATCAGAACCGCGCGATCGAGACGGCTGCGGTTATCGAAGAGCTGATCTCAATGGCCAGGGACTTCCGGGCTGCTCAACAACGCGGCGAGCAGCTCGGCCTGAGCGATGACGAAGTTGCGTTCTACGACGCTCTCGAGGTGAACGACAGCGCCGTCAAGATTCTCGGCGATTCGATCCTCCGGCAGATCGCCCAGGAACTCGTGCATGCAGTACGAAACAATCTGACGATTGACTGGACGGTTCGTGATAATGTCCGAGCCAACCTCCGAGTGATCATCAAGCGCATTCTCCGCAAGCACGGGTATCCTCCCGACAAGCAGGAGAAGGCAACAGCAACCGTCCTCGAACAGGCAGAGCAACTGTCACGAGCATGGGTTGATGAAAGCTGATTTTTAAGTCTCCAGCAATCGGAACATTTTGGGGAAATCGCCAGCACTTTTTTCAAACCAGGCAATTGACACAACACTTGTGTGTATACTATTCTTTTGTATACATAAATGAGGGTTGGTGTCATGCCGCGTTGGCCACGAGAACTGACGAAGAAGCAGGAGCAGGTTTGCCGTTTCGTCGATCGGTATTGGAACCAGCACGGGATCGCTCCCACGTTTTCCGAGATCGCCGACGAGTTGGGACTGACCGACCGTTCGCATGCCCGGCAGAGTGTGGGGCTGATCGCAAAGAAGGGGTTCCTGGAGATGCAGGCGGGGATTCCCCGGTCTCTCAAGCTCACGGATCGCTGGCGACAGTTTCTCAACCGTCGGTTAGACAAGCAGACGAACCCACTGGTGGACGAGGTGGCGAAGGATCAGCCCGACCTGTTTGCCCGCTGGTCGCCTGACGACTGGGCGCAGTTGCGGAGCGTGCGCGGAGTCGGCGGTGCGCTGACTCGGGAAGCTGTCATCGATGAGGCGGTAAAGATCAACGAAAACCGTGACATCCGACAGAAGTTCGAGGCGCTGCTGACGGTGGGGGCGACCCGCGAGCAACTCGTGATGTGGATCAAGGACAAGTATCAGGAAATTGACGCCAGGGAGTGGAGAAAGCAGCGGCGGAAGGGATGACCCCTTCCTTGGTCGAGGGACAGGTAACCAACGATGGTGACATATGTCGAGATCAGTCAGACCTTGGACGAACTCATCGAGAATCTGCAGGAGACAACCGGTGTGTACGGACCGTCGATCGACCCGTTCGACCTGGCAGAGCGGTTGCGGACCAGCGTGCTGGTCGACCCGACACTGCCAGCTCGCGCATGTCGACGGGAACTGGGCGGCGGCGTATCGAGTATCGTGATCGCACCCGATGATCGGGATGAACGGATGTGCTTCGCCACGGCGCACGAGATCGGGGAGGAGCACGTCGCCAACCTGTGTGACCGGCTGGGGCTGTCGATCACCGACTGCAGCGAGCGGATGCGGGAAGACCTCGCGAACCGGATTGCATCCCGGTTGCTGGTCCCAAATCCGTGGTTCCATGAAGTCGCCGTTGAGTCGGACTTCGATCTGTTCGAACTGAAGCAGGCGTTTTCGTTCGCCAGCCATCAGGTGATCTCCTGGCGAATGCTGGATGCCGAAACGCCGACGATCATCACGATCTTCGACAACGGCCAACGGTACAGCCGGAAGGCAAACTTCTCCGGTTGGCAAGAGATGCAGAAGCTCGAAAAGTCCTCTTGGGAGCAGTGCCGAAGGCGGGCAGAAACTGTGGATGTGAGCCACGGAAGCGTGCGTGTCCAGGTGTGGCCGATTCATGAGCCGGACTGGAGGCGCGAGATTGTCAGAACCACGCTTCTGGACTGGGAGTGAACGATGCCGCCGACCTCCCCCTGCTGGAAGCATATTGCCATAAGTCGCGAGTTATGGCTCGTCGGCATCTGCCTGCCTCCTCCGTCATTCTCGTCCATTCTGCGAACGAGTTTTGTGAAAGGAACCCCCAACTGCGATTAAGGTGCGCACTGACCGTGCTAAGGAAGAGGATCTGTGATGACCGCGACGGCTTTGGTTGTTGAAGATGATGATCGAGATATGGCGGCGATCGAGGACACACTCTGTTCGATGCAGCATGAGTTTGAGCGGACCACCAACCAGTCTGACGCGCTGCGGTTTCTGGGGAAACGGACATTCGATTACGCGATCCTCGATCTTCGCATCCCGGCCCGGCCCGATCGGAAGAGTGCGGATGTCGAGTTCGGCGGGAATCTGCTCCGTGACTTGCGCCGGCGATGGTCGGAACAGCAACTGCCGGTTATCGTGATGGCCGATGACGTCGAGTGTTTCGGCATGGCGAAATGGCTCATCGAGAAGGGAGCCTCCGACTTCGTCTCGAAGCCGTTCCGGTCCACTCACGAGTTGGGGGATGTCATCCGCCGCGTGCTGAAGAGAAGTGACCGGCCGCAACACTCTCGCATGCGACGGCCCCAATCACGGGACTTTGCCGGTGGAGAGCTGGTCATCACGGCCAATGAGGCCACACTGCAGGGAGTCCGGATCATCTCCAGTGGAGGAATTGGCCACTCACTGATGATCCTGCGGCTCCTCTCACAGCGGGATCGCCAGGGAAAATTCGTGACGCGTTCGGCTGAGGAGTTGGCAGACGAAATGGATGTCCTCGGTGGACAGACAGCCATTGCCGGTTACGTCCGCACGATCCGAGAGAACATCAAGAGCCGACTGCACCGCGAGCTGGGAGTCCGGTGTCATCGCGACGATGTGATCGAGCGGACTCCAAGCGGCTACCGACTGCGCGACTGGATCCGCGTCTCTATTGAAGAGGAGACGCTGTTGATCGCGTCCCCGGTCGAATGTCATGTCAGAACCTCATCGCGGTCATTCGGAGTTCCGCTGAACTCGCGGCAGACCTGGGTCGTCGAGCAACTCCTCGAAGGTTGCCCATTACAGCGGCGTCAGATTGAAGTGGTGTTTCAGGTCCATTCCAAGACTGCAAAGCGAGATCTTGCGGAACTCGTCCGGCACGGATTGATTGAGTATGTCCGCTCCGGCCAGGGGGGCTATTACCGCCTCACTCGAGCGCTGAAGTCCGCCTGATCATTCACCGTTCTCGAAGGCCTCCACCATCCCCAGAATGGCCTGCCGAATGAGCGGGGGAAGCGACGGCCACGCCAGGACCACACGGGCCATTTCGGCCGCTCTCGCAGACGGCAGATCGCTTGGCACCACTGATGGCACCTCGCTATCGGGCGGTTGCCCTAACTGGTTCTTGTCGTTTACGTTTGTGGCAACGTACCCGCAGTTTCCTAAACCGAAGGTCGCAGGTTCGAATCCTGCCGGGGGTGCTTGCTCTTCGACGTTGGAGGTCTTGTCGCAAGTCCAGTTTTCTCCGTTGGTTCGGTGGCGTAAATCCGCGTGTGGCTCGCCAGTTACGACGATCGCTGGCTCTCGCGATGGGCGCTCTGGCGGGGCAGTTTCGGTGCAAAGTGATGAAGAGTGTGACGGCTTCGATGCGAGCCGTCTGGCACCATTTTTGGCACCTCTTGGCACCACTGTTGGCACCACTGGCCGGGGGGATTTGTCTTTGTTTCCTTCGCCGTCGCGGCCCTGACTGACCCCGTTCCGGCTTGGCTTCCCGTTTGGCCCCGTGTGCGGCGACGTTGGCCCGTGTGGCGATCCGCTTCGCGGTTCGGAGGTCCCGTCGTCCTCATCATGGTCACCCGTGTCGTCGCTAGACTGGGCGGTTGCCCCCGGCGGAGCGGGGAGCGCCGCAATGGCTGCCTGCTGATCGGCCAGTTCAATGTGTGTGTAAGTTCCCATCGTCAGTCGGATGTCCGAGTGCCTCGCCAACGACTGAGCAGTCCGAGGGGAGATGTGATTCCGCGACAGGCTTGTTATGAATGTGTGCCGGTTCGAATGGAAGTCAGCGAACCGCCCGTCATGGTCGCAGTACGCGAGAAAGTCAGATGCTTCCCGCCGTTCTCTCTCTTCATCAGTCTTGGCGTCTTCGATCCACTTCTTTCTTGCGGCGTCCAGATCGACCCGCATCATCTTGGCGGTTTTCCGTTCCGTCCCGCCTGGCACCTTGCCTGAAACCGGAAAGAGCAGATCGGTCGGCTTGAGCTTCGATTTGGTTTCCAACCATTCTGTCAATCGCCTCGCGACCTCAGGATGCAGAACCTGTGTGTCCTGTCGCTTTCGTTTGCTGTAGGCCGCAGCCACGGTGGCCGTCGGTGGGTCACCGTCGAGGTCGAAGCATCGATACGTCAGGCTGCCAATCTCTCCCTTGCGATACCCGGTCCAGGCGCTCAGGACATACATCATGGCCCGATCCGGGCCCGGAATCGATTCGACCGCGCGACCCGACTCGGCGGCCTCGATCAGTCGCGAGAACTCATCCGGATCAAGTGCCCGACGATCGTGCCGTCGGTCGAGCTTCACATTGACCATCGAAAGGTGAATCAGCGGGTCGTCGCGCATTCGCCGTTCCCGAACCAGCCAGCGAGTGAACTGTTTGATCGCCCGCAGATAATGGTTACTGGTCTGGGCGCTGAGTCCTCCCTGCCGAAGGTCAGCAAGATACTGGTGGACCTGATTCCCGTTGATGTGGGGGAGCATCTTCCATCTACAGCCCTTCACCACGCGTCGAAGCTTTCCCACCACCTCGCGGACGTGTCTCTCTCCGTTCTCTTTCGCGCTCAGATGGGATTCGAAGTCACTGATGTGCTGGCTGATCGGAATCTGATCATGCTCCTCGAATGGATCGATGCGGCCGGCGAGTTCTAATTCGACTTTTCTCACGACCTCGTTCAGCATCGCCTGCGCGGCGGCTTTGTCTTTCGCGAGGGGAACGCGGCGGTCGCGGCCGAGGGCGTCGCGGTAGCGGCCCCACCATTTGGCGGACTTCTTCTTGACCTTCTCCCCGGTCCTGGGGTCGGTGACGACGATCGGCTTTTTATAGATGCTGGCCATGTCTGGCTCCTTCTGGTGGTATTTGGTGAGTGACAGGATGCTCTTATCGGAACAGAACTCAAGTCATGTTTCCGATCGCATGACCTCCCAGGCGGAGCGGTTGGGACACCCGGCCTCGATCCATTCTTTGAGTTCGTCCGAGCGCCAGAACGTTGACCGTCCGATGCGCACCGGCTGTGGAATGAAGCCAGCCGAGTCCCATGTCCGCCAAGTGCGAATGGACTTTCCGCACATCGCCGCAGCCTTGCGAGCCGTCAGGAGCAGAGGGTCAGTCGGTTCTTCCTCATCCGGTTCATCACGAATGACCCAGAGATGCAGGCCGAGTTCCGAGAACTGTTCACGAATCTTGTCGACATGTGTTCGGACTGTCGTCTGCGAACATCCAAGGATGCGGGCCACATCGCGGATTGTGTTTCCTTCACCCAGCAGCTTGCAGACTACTCGCTCCGGTGCATCCAGAGAGGTGAGGGCATCGCGAACGTCGAGGACGGCACTGGGGCACTCTTCGTATGCTGGCTCTTGACGTTCGTCGGGCTCATCGACGGTCGTGTGGATAGCTGGTCGTGCAGCATGATGAATCTCTTCGAGCCGATTTTGGTATCGAGTTTCTTTTCGCCTCATCATCCGAAGACGGTTGTCGATCAGACGCGTGACGACCGTCTCCTCCGTCGCCGCGTTCGCCCCGGCCGGGTCGTACTTGAAGTCCAGTAACTCGAAGTAGATCTCCTGAACAGCATCGTCGATGTCGGCGGCCTGAAAGCCCATCCGTCGAGCCCGCTTGCGGACGAGTTCGAGCTTCCACGGTTCGACTGTGCGGGGGGAATCTGAGTTCTGCATTACCTTCTCCTGACTTGGAATCATTGAATCCCTCGGTGCCTGCGACCTTTGAGCAACCGGCGACTCGCCGAAGCTCCGTGACAGCGGTGCGCAGGCACCGGGTCCAGGGCCACGCCCTGGCGACGGAGCAGATTGTTCGTCAGAGAGCGGGGACATTTGCATGGAGTGAAAAATGCGCACATGTGTCCCTGTCCCCGCAGGGACATGCGCGCATTTCTGCGCAAATCAATGTCCCCGCAGGGACATTTCTGCGCATTCGCATTGAGCGGCAACGACTTGCGCCGCGGGGACATTTGCGCATGTGAAATGCCCAGATGTCCCTGTGCGATTTGGGGTCGAGCGGCAATTAACTAAAGGGAGGGCGAGTGAAACGCACTTCTCCGACGAACACCCCAGTGAACGAACACTGCCGCCGAGAATGCCAATGCCCGCTCCCCAAGGACCGCCTGCTTTAATTGCGATCGATCACCCTGCCTTCTCGATCCATCATGAGACCGGATTCGATTACGCAACCTGGTACATCGGGACGAAGGCCGAACAACTCGCCGGCCAATATGGATTCGCCGAGGACGAAGACGAGGACATTCGGCAAGAGTTGATGTTGCACCTGATTCAGCATTGGCCGGTGTTTGACTCCGCGATCGCCAAGGCGACGACGTTCATTCAGAACGTCATCGACAACAGGGTCTGCGAACTGATCCGAAATCAGGAACGGCAGAAGCGAGACTATCGCCGCGAAGAATCGCTGACCGAGGAAGCCGAGTGCGGTCTCCTCGATGGCACACGTGGTCAGCCCTGCGTCAGTGACCACAGTCTCATCGAGTTACGTGTCGATTGTGAAACGATCCTCGACTCGATGCCAAACGACCTTCGACTGATTGCCGAGCTGCTCAAGACAACATCGGCGGCTGACATAGCACGGAAACTGCGGATGCCAACCAACACGCTGAGAAACCGAATCGCCGAATTGCGTGAGCGATTCGTTGCAACTGGTTACGGGGAAATCACTGAATCCGATGACACCAACGATTAGGAGAACGCATGAGCCTGTTGCAGACGATTGAATCGGGACGAATCCAGAAGCCGCGCCGGGTGATGCTGTATGGGGTCCACGGGATCGGCAAGAGCACGTTCGGGGCGATGGCTCCGCAGCCGGTGTTTATTCAGACGGAGGATGGACTCGGGAACCTCGATGCGGCCCGGTTCCCGCTGGCGGAGTCGTTCGATGATGTCATGGCAGCCGTGATGGCGCTGTATACGGAGGCTCATGAGTTCCAGACGGTCGTGGTGGATTCGGCCGACTGGCTCGAGCAACTGATCTGGAAGGAAGTCATCCGTCGGCGGCCGACGACCGAACGGGGCCGGGACGTCACCTCGATCGAGGACTACGGCTTCGCCAAGGGGTACACCTATGCTCTGGAACCGTGGAGGGAAGTTCTGGATGGCCTGAACGCCCTCCGCAACGAGCGGGGCATGATGGTGATCCTGATCGCCCACGCCAAGATCGAACGGTTCGAGAATCCCGAGACCGATGCATACGACCGGTACTCGCCGCGTCTCAACAAGCATGCGTCCGCACTGATCCAGGAGTGGTGCGACGAGGTGCTGTTCGCGACCTACAAGGTTCATACCAAGCAGACCGACGAGGGGTTCGACAAGACGCGAACCCGGGGTATCGGCACGGGCGATCGCATCATCCGGACCACCGAACGTCCGGCGCACATGGCGAAGAACCGGATGGATCTCCCGGAAGAGCTGCCGCTCGACTACCGGGTCTATGCCGAGCACCTCGGCCAGGCTACCTGATTCGCCCTTCCTGTTAATGAACCGCGCCACCGCTGCGCACTGACAGAACTCTCAACCGCAAACTCAAGGAATATCACATGGCTGACCTACGTGGCTTTGACGCCCAGACCGTGGAACCGAACGACTCGTTCGATCCGATCCCCAACGGGGATTACCTCTGCATCATCACCACGTCGGAGATGAAACCGACGAAGGCGGGGGACGGTGCCTACCTCGAACTCGAGCTGCAGGTGCTCGAGGGACCGTACCAGGGCCGCAAACTCTGGGACCGTCTCAACCTCAACAACGCTAATGAGACGACGGTCAAGATCGCCAGGGGGACGCTGTCGGCCATCTGTCGGGCGGTCGGTGTCCTGCAGCCGACCGATTCCTGCGAACTGCACGATCTGCCGTTGGTCGCCAAGGTCGCCTGTCGCAAGCGGGACGACACGGA
>JAGQQG010000156.1 GCA_020426325.1 Planctomycetaceae bacterium
CTCGGGGCCATACATCTCAAGCGTCTCCTTGGTCTCATCGGAAAAGTCCATCAACTCGGGGACGGACGTTTGCATGCGATACGCCATTTCGTACTGCTGAATGCGGGTATTGATCTCCGGATCGCCGAATTCCTCGTATTGTCTCTCGTTCAGAGAAGCGAGGGCGTCCAGCATTTGCCTTCGGGATTGCCCGGTGACCCCCGGCGGGTTCGAGAGGAACAGCACCGGATCCCCCTGCGACCGCAGCGAAACACCCGCGTGCTGGCTGGGAAGCCAGCCCGTCCCCCACAGTCGTTCGTACAGGGCTTGTGCTGACTTGCGACCGGTCCAGGTCGAATGCAGGACCACGAAGTTCGGCAGGTCCTCATTCATCGAGCCCAGGCCATAGGATAACCACGCACCCAGCGAGGGACGACCGGGGATCTGGGCACCGGTTTGGATGAAGGTGATGGCAGGGTCGTGATTGATCGCCTCCGTGTGCAGGCTCTTGATGAAGCACAGATCATCAGCGACGGACGCCGTATGTGGCAGGAGTTCGCTGATCCAGGCACCGCTCTCGCCGTGTTGAGCAAACTTGAACTTGGTTGGTGCGATGGGGAATCGCTCCTGTCCCGAGGTCATGGTCGTCAGCCGCTGCCCCTGACGGATGCTCTCCGGCAGATCGGTGTCGAACAACTCATCCATCTTGGGCTTGTAGTCGAACAGATCCATCTGCGACGGTGCCCCCGACATGAACAGGGAGATCACCCGCTTGGCTTTCGCGGGGAAGTGCGTCTCGCCGAGGATGCCTCCTCTGTGGGGCGATGGCTGATGGCTGATGGCTGATGGCGTCGCTGCAAAAAGCTCGGGATTCATCAGCGATGCCAAAGCAGCTCCACCGATACCAGTGGCCGTCCGGCTGAAGAAGTGGCGCCTCGTATGAAGAAGCTGATGTTCGCGAAAGAGATCCATGGTTCTCGCCTTTTGTCTGTCTGTGGCTATTCTATTACCGGTCGCTATTCGGATTCATTCAACGTGTCTCGGCCCCTCCAGTATCCGGGTCGCCGACTCGTATGCATTAAGCACACGATTTCGATTTCTGAGTTATTCGAACGATAGAGAATGTGAAAAGGGTACTTCCGCACGGGACAACGTCGCAGTTCGCGGTCAAACAGCTCAAATGTTTCTGGACCATTGAGGATCCGTTCAATCGCATGATCAACCTCGTTGATGAATTCTCGACCGAGACCTGTGGATTGTCGCTCATACCAATCGGCTGACTCTTCAAGTTCTTGTGCAGCGGCTTTGTGGTATCGATGCTTCACGCCCCGAATTTCTCCCGGAGTCGCTGCATGACCTCACTTCCGTCAATCAACTCCGTTTCGCCCGAATCGATCTCGGCGATCCTTCGACGGGCTTCCGTGATCCACTCCTCACGGAGATCTGGTTTCATATGGTCGCCCCACGCATAGTCACTTGGCAGACTGTCCACGAGTTCCTGCGCGAGCTTGGCCCGATCGGCGTCAGAAAGTGAAAGAGCCCGAACAAGGAGTTCGGTTCGGTCTTTAGATGCGATCGTCATTTCTCACCCTTTCGTGACACTCTCGTCGAGATTCAGCAACAGGTTGGCGAGTAGAGTCATGGCGGCCAATTGCGGATCCTGCGATTTGTCTCGCTCCAAATGGTTTGGCTTGAGCAGAGTCGTCGCTGAATCGATGAATTCAGATGCTGTCGCAGGTTCTCTTTCGAATGTCGCGAGCTGTTCCGTGTAGATGTCCTTGAGTACTTGCAACTCCTGTTCGCTGGGGACCCGGGAAGTAACCGATTGGAAGCCCCACGAGAGTTGTTCATCCAGCAACTCGCCTCCCTCGTTCAGAATCCGCTGGGCGAAGTGACGTGAGGCTTCGACGAACTGTTTGTCGTTCATCAATACGAGCGCTTGGAGCGGTGTGTTGGTCCTCGCACGGCGGACCGTGCAGGACTCACGGGAAGGCGCGTCGAACGTGGCCATCGAAGGGGGCGGAGAAGTCCGCTTCCAGAAGGTGTACATGGTCCTCCGATACAGATTCGATCCATCATCCTGAGCAAACTTGGCGGTGTTGCTGTCGGTGTAGCCGACTGCTTCCCAGAGTCCTGCAGGTTGATACGGTTTGACACTTGGTCCGCCCGGTTTTTCGACCAGCAGTCCGCTGACATAGAGAGCCTGATCCCGGAGCATCTCAGCGTCCATGCGGAATCGCGGCCCGCGTGCGAGCCAACGATTGTCCGGGTCCTGTTTCCATTGTTCCGGCGTCCCCTGCGATGTCTGCCGATAGGTGGCCGACATCACGATCAGCTTCTGCAGGGCCTTGACATCCCAGCCGGTTCTGATGAACTCCGTGGCCAGCCAGTCGAGCAACTCGGGGTGCGACGGTCGTTCGCCCTGCACACCAAAGTCTTCGGCTGTTTTGACGATCCCTGTACCAAAGTACCGTTGCCACCAGCGATTGATGGCCACGCGGGTCGTCAGCGGATGCGAAGGATCGACGAGCCACTGGGCCAACCCCAGCCGGTTTGTGGGTGCTCCCTCAGGCAACGGCGGCAACACTGCCGGCAAGATACGAGGTACTTCTTCACCCTTGTTATCGTACTCGCCCCGGTTTAGGAAGAATGCCGCCTTCGGCTCGGTAAGCTCCTTCGCGACCATCGTTTTGGGGATCTCACCGTTCAGTGTTTCCAGTTGCTTCTCCAGCTCTTCCTGCCGCGCTGCGATCGGCTGAATCATCTCTCGTGAACCGGGATAGATACTCTTGAGGAAGTAACGTCGAAGCTCTCGCTGTTGTTCATCGGAACGCTCTCCCAGGACGACCTTGAGAGCCTTCTGAATCGGCTCCGGCAACCCTTTTCCTTCTCCGACGGCTAGTTCCCACAGCCGTTGTGACTCGAACGACTGTCCATTCTGGGGCGTTCGCGTGTTGATCCCCGCTGTGTCCCAGTAGACGGTGCCGTCGTGCTGCGTGAAGGCCCAGCCGTTGAGTTGAGAGCCGGGGACAAGCCCCACTTCTGACACCGACACCTCCAGACGAACCCATTCACCGGTTGAGGGAAGATCCCCGATTCGCTTGCGACTCGGCTGCCCATCTTCACCCCAGGGGATCACGTTCTCGCCCCAGTAGGCACGATGTTCCCAAGTGCCATCGTTGAACTGCAGCATGATCTGTTTGGGCGGATTCTCCGCATCGAGGTAGACATGCGCGAAAAGCGTGTCACCCTCACCGATCACAAGAGGCGAAGTGGCTCCGGTGAAGAAGTGTTGAGCCAACCCTTCGGCTGTTCGCTTGCTGGAGACTTCTCCGGAATGCACAGGCTCCGGAGCTTTGACGAACTCCCAGGGATGCCCCGTCTGCTGTTGGTTTCCACCAGTTGGGACCGCATCATCAATCCAGACGAAATCCTTCTGCTGGAAGGACGTCTCGTCTGCATCCGGATGTGGATCGCTGTATTCGAGCGAGTCATAGGCCTGATCGATTTCCTGTTTGACGGCAGCCAGTTGTGCGTCTAGTTCTTCTCTACGGGTTGACTGCTCAACTGAGGGAACCGCAATGATGGGTGGATGTAACTCGGCGTTGCCATCCAGTGGGTTCTCATCAAAACTGTTGAAGTAGGCGAAGAGTCCATAGAACTCCCGCTGCGTGAGCGGGTCGAACTTGTGATCGTGACAGACGGAACAACCCATCGTCAGACCGAGATACACTGTCGAAAATGTCTCGACACGATCAACCGTATTGCGGACGTAACACTCCTCCGCGATTGAGCCTCCCTCACTGGTGCTCACGTTACAGCGATTGAACCCTGTCGCGACGACCTGCATCACGTCAGGGTCCGGGAGCAGGTCCCCCGCGAGTTGTTCGACGGTCATCTGATCGAACGGTTTGTTCTCATTAAAGGCGTCAATCAGCCACTCTCGATACTTCCAGATGGAGCGCTTGTTGTCGAGATGCAGGCCGTGCGTGTCGCCATAGCGAGCGACATCCAACCAGTACCGCGTCATGTGCTCTCCGTATCGAGGCGACCGAAGCAGTCGATCAACCAAAGACTCGTAAGCATCTGGAGAATCATCGTTCAAGAATTCCTCGACCTCATCAACGGTCGGCGGCAGACCAGTCAGATCGAGGGTGACCCGGCGGATGAGGGTCTCTTTGGATGCTTCGGGCGAAGGCTCGAATCCATGCTCACGCATCTTCACCAGCGTGAAGTGATCGATTTCGTTGACCGGCCAGTCACTGTTGGCCGATTCAGGAACGTCCGGTCGGACCGGTGTCACGAATGCCCAGTGCGCCTGCCAGGGAGCCCCCTCTGCAATCCATTGCTTCAGGATTTCGACTTGTTCAGGCGTGAGTTGTTTCTGATCAGAATCCGGAGGCGGCATGCGGAGGTCTGCATCCTCCGTCGTCACCCGCTCGATCAGTGCACTCGCATCGGGATCACCTGCAACGATGGCGAAGTGCCCGTCCAACTCGGCGAACGCCCCCTCTTCGGTATCGAGTCGCAGGTCCGACGACCGGGCTTTCTCGTCAGGGCCATGACATTGGAAGCAGTGATCGGACAGGATCGGACGCACTTCGCGGCTGAAGTCGACCGACGGACGGTCGTCAGCTCTCACTGAACACGTCATCGCCAGCCCCAAGGTCAGGGCACAAACAGCTGAAACTCGTTCAATCATCCCGATGACTCTCCGGTTTCATTGATTCACACGCGGCGTTGGTCCGCGCGAAGATGATCCACTTCCACCATCTTACCAGACGGACCCACCGAGACCACTCCCTCTCTCGATCGATCGAACAGCTCGTTCTCGGCTGATCTGGCGTGACGAGAATGCTTGGACCTCATTTTTCGGAGGGATCCGAGGTCGGTTCAAACATGTCCCCAGAATCGACGTCGATCAGGACTGTATCCCCTTCGACCCGAACATCGAAGGTTTCGGTCCGCACCTTGGACTTAGGGGCATCGAGCCATGAGCCGTCCTTCAGGCAGAATCGCCAGGCATGCCAGGGGCACATGACGGCCCCCTTCTCGACGTAACCTTCTGAGAGGGACGCTCCCATGTGGGGGCACAGGTCGTTGATCGCCCGAAACTCACCATCGACATTGAACAGTGCGATGAGTTTACCGTCTACGGAAAATGTACGGCCTTGACCGGGCGGCACATCGGACGTTTTTGCAATCGTCTGCCAGGAACTCATCGGGCTCAACAGGAAAAAATCGAAGCGAACGGCTGTCTATCGCCGATTCTACGTTTGAGGCTGTATCGATGTCATCTCAAAACCGGCCTCTCGTCTGTCTCCATTGCTCGGTCACAGGGAGGTGACTGGTGAATTCCAATTTGTCTGCTGCCCAGTCGCAAATGGTCCCACCCGCCCGTTTGGTTCAGGACATCACCAGTCGCTATCGCCTGTCCTCCTCGTCAAAGTTGCTGGATATCGGCGGCGGCGAGATGGTTACCCGCTTCCGAGCCCGAGGCATCACTGCATTCGGTGTGCATGACGGACCAGCCCCGCCGCGCGACCCGTACGCGGCTCAGCCGGCAATGATCGAGATCCCTGAGCAGCAGCCCGCACTGCTGCACCAGGGATTACCGTTCCCGGCTCAATCGTTCGACTGTGTGCTTCTTCGTGAGACGAAAACCTATGCCGGGTCGCTAACGAGTCCGGAAGCCTGCACGGCCACTGCGAACCTTCTGGCCAGTCTGAAGCCGGGCGGCATCCTGCTTTGGTGTGTGCCGGTGTCACGAGACGCGTTTTCGGTGCATCTCTCCTGCTTCCCAGGGCAGTCTCAGATTTTGACCGTTGGCAGGGGGGGAATCTTTGGAGCACTCCTGCGAGTCGTGGGAATTGGCCGAAACAGCGGTCAACCGGCCATTGAATTCAAGCTGCCGCAGGAGCCGATCTCACGACTGGAGTGGCACCGGATTGCGAGAAACGCCGTCATGGCCGCGCAACAGCCGGCGGCTTGATTCTTACAGCGAACTGCTGATGTCAACAGTCACCACTGAGTCACTTCGGGACACACGGCCTTTGTGAGTGCCTCTGTCTTTCCTTGAGGACTCGTCGCGACTCAAGTTGGACCGGAGAGAGAATCTCTTACCCAAGTCCTTGCTGCCGCGCAAGGTTCTCGCCTGCTAAGATCCGGGACATGAACTGGTACCTCTTGTCTCGGATGTTGGGGATGCTGGGCATGCTTGTCGGGGCCTCGATGGTCTTCAGCATGCCGTGGGCGTTTCCAATCTGTGGACAGACGGAAACATTTGAGGTCCGCGGCTTCTGGAGCATGGTCGCTTCGTTCTGCTGTAGCCTTGTCCTTGGCGGTGGCCTGTACCTCATTGGGCGGAAGGATCCGGGCACGATCCTGCGGAAGGAGGCGCTCGCCGTCGTCGGACTTGGATGGTTGCTCGCGGGGTTACTTGGAGCACTCCCGTATCTGTTCGGCGGGGTGGAACGCGTAGAGGGCGTTCCGATGAGCTTCATCGATGCTCTGTTTGAATCTCTCTCCGGGTTCACAACAACCGGGGCCTCTGTGCTCACGCAACTCGAGGACCCGGAGATGGTGCCCCGGTGTGTGCTGTTCTGGAGGTCGTTCACCCACTGGCTGGGGGGAATGGGCATCATCGTGTTGTTCGTTGCTGTTCTGGGTCAACTTGGAGCGGGAGGCAAGGCCATGATGCGACGTGAGGTTCCGGGGCCCATCTCGGAAGCCGTCCGCCCGCGTGTGAGAGAGTCCGCGATCGCCATGTGGGCCATCTATGTAGGGATCAGTGTGGTTCAAACCATCCTGCTCACGATCGAAGGTCTCACCCTGTACGATGCCCTCTGTCACACATTCGGCACGATGGCGACCGGGGGGTTCAGTACGTTCAACAGCAGTGTCGGGCACTTTCAGCGACCAGTGATCGAATACACCATCATCGCCTTCATGATCATCGCTGGGACGAACTTCTCGCTATACGACATTGTCCTGCGAAACCTGAAAGGGAAGCGGTCCGGGCCGCTCGCAAGTTTTGCTCCCCTCTTCCGCGATCCGGAATACCGTCTGTACCTGACAATCCTCTTCGTCTCAACGAGTGTTGTGACGATAAGCCTGCTCAAGCATCAGGTCTTCGATTCATTTACCGAGGCCGTACGGCACGCGACCTTCAATGTGGTCTCCCTCATGACGACCACCGGCTTCGGAACGGAGAACTTCAACGAATGGCCCCAGTTCTCCAAAGCCATCCTGCTGGTGCTGATGTTCATCGGTGGGTGTGCCGGGTCGACGGGCGGTGGGATCAAGGTTGTCCGGTTCCTGCTGTTCTTCAAAATCCTGTGGCTGGAAATCGAGCGGGCCTTTCGCCCCAACGTGGTCCGACCGCTACGGATCGGTCAGACCCCCATCGATGACGGCGTTCGGCGAGACGTGACAGTTTACTTCGGACTGATCCTGGTGCTGTTCATCGGCAGCTGGCTGTTACTTGTCGGGATCGAAGCCGATCATCATTGGAACATCGACAAAGAGCCCTCGCAGGCTGCAAAACTGTTCGACTGTGCGACTGCGGTCGCGGCCACGCTTAACAACATCGGCCCGGGCATGGGGATTGTTGGCCCGGCAGAGAACTACACCTTCTTCAGTCAACCGGCCAAGCTCCTGTTGACGCTGATGATGGTGCTCGGCCGCCTCGAACTGTTCGCCCTGCTGGTACTGATCTTCCCCTCCTTCTGGCGGAACTGAACGGGCCATGATTACTCATCGTCATCCCATCCCAAGCCGACGGCTCCGCCGTCGAGTGAGCACCCCGTAAAATTCTCATCATGTCGATTGCCATTATCGGAGCACACGGCCAACTCGGCACTGACCTGATGCGCGTGGTCGGACAGGATGCACTCGGCCTCACGCACGCTGACATCGAGATCACCGATCCCGCATCAATCGCGACAGTGCTCGAAACTAATTCGCCCTCAGTCGTAATCAACACAGCGGCCTATAACCTCGTTGACAAGGCCGAGCAGGAGCCGGAAGCGGCGTTTGCCGTCAATGCGTTCGGGCCATTGAAGCTCGCACGGGCCTGTGCTGATCGCGGGATCACATTCGTCCACGTCTCCACGGATTATGTCTTCGGACGCAATACAAACCGTGACACTCCGTACACCGAACAGGACTGTCCCGGCCCGGTGAGCGTGTATGGCACGAGCAAACTCACCGGCGAACATCTCGTGTTGTCCACTTGCCCGAAGGCGTACGTCATCCGAACCTGTGGTCTATATGGGAATCCCTTGTCGCCGGGGAAAGGGAACTTCGTGCGGACCATGCTGCGGCTGGCTCAAGATCGCAACGAACTGACGATCGTCGACGACCAGCACTGCACCCCGACCTCGACGGCGGACCTCGCCACCGCGATTGCAGCTCTCATCCGCACCGATGCTTATGGCCTCTATCACTGCACGAACGCCGGAGAGACGACCTGGGCAGGCTTTGCCCGCGCGATCTTCGAGATCGCCGGGAAAGATGTCACGGTCAGACCGATCACGTCCGCGGAGTTCGGTGCTCCCGCCCAGCGTCCGGGTTACAGTGTCCTCAACTGCGACCACCTCACATCGCTGATCGGTGTGACCATGCCCCACTGGCGCGACGCCCTCGCCGCGTATCTCCAAAACGGGTGAGGCAACAAGGGGCATTATGAGCGGCCGATGTCATCGCCCGGATCGTGTGAGTCTGTGGGGGCAATGGTGACAGGACTTTCGGCCCCGTTCTTCTCATGGAAGAGCAGAGCGAACAACACCATGATCACCCCAGCAGCAATGCAGGGGACGATCCAGAACTGTTGCCATTGTTCGAGCTTCGCTGGTCCTTCTCCTGTAATCATTGCATTCGACAAACGTCCCGAGACTTGTGCTCCGATGAGCATTCCCACTCCCTGTGTGACGAGGACGAGAAGCCCTTGAGCCTGCCCGCGAATCTTTGGCCCTGCCGCTTTGTCGACATAAATCTGTCCCGTCACGAAGAAAAAGTCGTAGCAGATTCCGTGCAGGGCAATCCCGATGAGGATCATCCAGGTCACCGAACTGGGAGCTGCGGCTGCGAACAATCCGTATCGGGCCACCCATGCGGCCATGCCGATCAGAAGCATCCACTTGACTCCGAGCTTTCGGAAACACAATGGCATGATCAGCATGAAGAAGATCTCGGACATTTGTCCCAGCGACATCGTCGAAGCGATCTTCTCAAAGCCGGAATCGCCGACGAAGATCGGTGCGAAGGCGTAATACGCGGCCAGCGGGATGCAGATCAGGAACGAACTGATCATGAACACAGCGAACGACAATCGTCCCATCAGCACAAACGCATCCAGACCAAGGACGCTGCCGATGGAGACCTTGGTTCCCTTGGCAGGCGGCGGCGTGTGTGGCAGTGAAAAGCTGTAAAGGCCCAGCAAGATGCCTGATCCACCGGCAACGAAAAACTGTGTTTGTTTGGTGTCGGCACTCAGCAACTGACTGACGACCAGATTCGCAACGATCCAGCCAATTGTGCCAAACACGCGAATGATCGGAAATTCCTTTTCTTGATCGACGATGTTGTGGAATGCCAGAGTATTTGTGAGTCCAAGCGTCGGCATGTAACACAGCATGTGCACCATCAGCACGCCGATGAACGCCCATGAGTCCTCACCCACTTTGCCGACCATCGAGGGGGCGACCAACAAAGCCACCCCTCCGAAGATGTGCAACAGGCCAAGCACACGCTCTGTGGAGAAGAACCGGTCCGCAATCAGTCCCAGGAACAGCGGCGAAATAATTGCTGCGAGGGGACCAACCGTATAGGCGTTGCCCACTGCGGCGTTCGACATCCCCTGTTCCTTCATGTAGGCCCCCACCGTCACATACCAGGCCCCCCACACGAAGAACTGAAGGAACATCATCACGGAGAGGCGAAGGGCGGTCGGCGTCATGAGGCGGCTCTTGCTGTAGATCGAAGCGAAAGTGGTCGAACGTCGTTCGCACGATCTTCACCAGACAACCGCCATCCCGCAAGCGCGCGGACCGACTTTCCCGCAAGAGTTTCTCCATTACCTCAGTCGATCGCACTGTGAGGCCATTTGTAGCTCTACGCGGGAGGAAATCCATTGAATGTCTTAGGGATGAACTGAATCGACTTATTGACTCCAACCGAATGCCGTCGCGCGATTCAGACGGACGTCTTCTCGGCGACCCTAGGCTGTCCATTTTGTTTACAATTCGCATATTGACATAATCTGTTCAATCTGTATTATTCCTTTAACTGATACAATCAGCCCGCCACACACGCTTATTTCGTGCGGAAATGTGTTCAGTCGGTCGTGTGGAATCGAAGACATGTCAAGTTTTCGAGACACATCGCGCAAATGACCGCTGACCCTTGGGGAAGTCTCGATCCCGCCGCCAGACCTGTTTCCTGGTATTCTTGTGGGAGAAGAGTGATGATGCATTTGCTCAAGCAACTGTGGCGGGATGAAGCTGGTTACGTCCTGTCAGCGGAAGCGGTCACCGTGGGGGCGGTCGGGGTCCTCGGAGCCACGGTCGGCCTCAGTGCGGTCTCTGAATCTGTCAACAAGGAATTGACAGAGACAGCTTACGCAATCCGAAGTCTCGACCAGAGTTACTGCGTCCCAGCCCAGAAGGGGTGTGGTGCTTGGACGGCCGGGTCGTGCTACACCCAGCCGGATGTCGAACAGGCACGAGCGGACCTGAGTCAGTACATTCAGAACCTTCAGGGGGGGCCGAACGACTTGCCGCCTGGCGAGGAAGCGAGCCCGACCGGGGATGAACCCGAGGCGTCACGCGACGATCGCCCGAATCGAGAACGCATGAAGGATCGAGCCCGCCACTCCCGCGAAGAGGAGCGTCGCATGCGTCAGCGAAAGCGTGAACAACGCAAACTGCTCAAACAAAAGCAAGAGAGCAGTCTGGACGAGGCAGATACGATCTGATTCGCAAGCATGCACAAAGTTGGTCAGGCAGACGGGGGACGATTCAGTCCCCCGTTTTCATGCGCCTTGCTGCTGGAATTGGCTGGCAGATTCGCCTCGACCTCGCAGCATGCACCATCTACGATCCGCGCCACGCTGACACGGACGGAGCCAGGGGCATGGAAACGACACTTCATCGGCAGCTCAAGGAAGTCTACTGCCACGATCCCGATCAACATGAAGTTGTGCTCGACGGATACCGCATCGATGCGATCGTGGATGATCGTCTGATCGAAATTCAGCAGGCCGGTCTGGGAGCCCTCCGCACCAAGATCGCGACGCTGCTCAAATCGCATGATGTCATCGTCGTGAAACCGCTGGTGGGTCGCAAAGTCCTCATCAAGCGGGCACGCAAAGGGGGCAGGGTGCAGTCGACTCGGACCAGTCCCAAGCGAGAGACCTTTTTTGACCTGTTCGATGAGCTGGTCAACTTTGTCACCGTGTTCCCACATCAGCGATTGTCACTGCATGTGCTATTGACCGAGCAGGAAGAGCACCGTGTCGTCACTGGAAAACGTCGACGACGTGACAAGGGCTACCGCGTCGAAGATCGTCGTCTGACCGGCATCACCGATCGGCTGGAACTCCGGACTTGTCGCGATTTGCAGGCACTGCTTCCCGCCGACCTTCCTCAACCATTCTCGACGGCGGACATCGCCAAACATGCTGGCGTCCCCCGCTGGCTCGCTCAGAAGGCCGCGTACTGTCTGCGGATGACCAGCACGGCCAGGCTCGTCGGAAAAGACGGCAACACATTGCTCTACGAATGGCAGCAACCCACGAAACGTGCAGCATAAAAATTGATTATCATCGCTGCTGCCAGCTTGGGTGCGTCATGATCATGCCAGAGACACGAGCTGATTCTTGCGAGAGGATTCGAGCATGGCAAGAATGGCGGCCACCCCCGCGCGTCCGTCGGCGGGAGTACCTTCACCGCCGGGGGAACCGTGGATCGTGTTGACGAAGGCCTGCAGTTGGTCGCAGTAGGCTTGCATTCGGTTCATCTGGAAGGCCGCGTTCGAGTCGTCGTGGCCAACTTTGGGTTGCTCGTAGATGACGGCGGATTCGCCCTCCTGTCCGAGGCGGAGCTGGCCGAACGGGTCGAGGTCGATCACGCCTTCGTCCCCCATGATACGGAAGCGGAACGCCTCCCCCTCGAAGCCGGGGGACGGGACAACACTCGATGACCAGAACGTCGACATGGTACCATCCGCGAACGTGATGAGCGACATGGTCGTGTTCTCGTTGGGGTTCTGCTCCCGGAATGTACCGCACCGGGCAGCGACGCTCGTCACTTCGGTCCCCAGCCACCAGCGGCAGAGATCAATGTTGTGCGGAGCACTGTTGATGAGATGAGCCAGACTGCGCGGGTCCTTCCACCAGTCCCAGTTGCCGCCGAAACCCTCGTCATCCCGCATAGTCGTGATGTCGAACAGGGCTGACATTTGAATACAACGTGTGGTGCCGATGGCTCCAGAGCGGATCAGCTCTCCCGTTTTCAGGTTCGAGTCCCGAAACCGTTGATGATAGCCGACCGAAAGCGTGAGCCCGCGTTGCTCGAAAGCCTGAATCATGCGGTCACAGTCTTC
>JAGQQG010000157.1 GCA_020426325.1 Planctomycetaceae bacterium
CTGGATTCAAAATCCAGTGTCCGTAAAGGACGTGAGGGTTCGAGTCCCTCCTTCGGCACTCAACTTTAAGCTGAAAAACAACGGTTTTCCTTCAAACACTGTCCCCCTGTCGGGGATGGTGTTTTTTTGTTTCACAGGCTGTTTGCACGGGATTCTGTGCAAACTTCGTGCAAACAGAAAACGAAAACCTGTCCGTCTGAACTCCCAATCAGAAGGACAGACCGATGAAAGTTTGGCGGAAACAGACAATTCACTACCTGTTGAACGGAAAACGAACCTCAAAAGGAACCAAGGGGGCAAAGCCGAAAGTGATCCTGTCCAAACGGTTCTACGGAACGATCACTTTGGCTTCCGGGAAACGGAAACAGACTCCCTTGACCGAAGATCAGAAGACCTCTCAAAAACTCCTACAACGTCTCCAGAACGACGAAGACACCAAACGAACCCTTGGAATCTCTCCAGACGATTGTGAAGTCGCAACCGCTCCTGATTGGTTGATAGACCTTCTGCCAATGCATGACGACGACGAAGACATATCGTCAACGTCAATTCTTCCTTCGACTCTCACCTTCCAAGAACAACTGTCGTTGAAGTGCCAGGATCGGGTGCAATATCCGTGTCATCGTGCTACGGTCAGATTCTCAGAACACATGGGAATTCACGGGGCATCAGAGTTCTTGCACCCCGCTGAAAGAGGGACAGACTACCGCCTTGATTTGAGCCAGCCCACGCTCACGGATATTGCTTTTCGGGGCGCCACCGATGTCACGCTTCGCGTGGTGAATGCCCTGTACAAACTGCCCAGATTAGAGCGATGCAACTCGCGATCTGGTCGCTGACTTGACGCCAGTTGTCCCGGCGGTCCGCCTTATCAAAGGTTGTTGCTGCGTTAACCGAGTCGCGATAGAGAGTCGAACCCCCGATCCTCTTTCCCCTTCAGCACTTGGAAAAACTCTCGCTCCGTGAACCCATATAGAGAGCTTTGTTTACGGGGAGCCTTGCTTTCGGGTACGAAACAACGTCCCCGACTGGTGAACAGAAAACGTCGAGTGGTTCTCCGCTCGGCGTTTTTTCATCCGCTGTCGCAAATCCTTAGCCCTTCAAAGACGTTGCGACGATCGCGGGTGGTCGCTTCGCCACGCGACAATTCTCACTGTTTCGAGATCGAGATACGGACACCGTGAGGAAATGCCACGATTCTTCACGGGGTCCCGAAAGCATCCCGCCAGAACTCTCGGTCTCTCTGTTGAACACCCCCCGCCAGGTTAACACCACGTTATCACACGGGCTGCCGCAAAAGTGGTCACGAAATCGTTTTCTCGACATGACCTTTCTGCGGACGTTCCGTCCACGATGTCGAGAGACTGTAATCAGAACTTAGGCATCGGTGCACGGGTCAGGTAGACGCGCTCGCATTCTTCGAGGAACGGGGCTGCGTCACAGTCCGACACCGCCGGTGTTAGGCGGCCTCCAACCTCTCGGTCGAGGACGCCTCTCTCGAGTTCCACGATCGAAAAGCCCGTCGGTCAATCTAACCGACGGAGCATCGTATGAAACCGAAATGACACATGTCGAAATGTCCTGTGCGCTGAAGCGGAGGTCATCGGAGTACCAGGGCCGTTCGTCACTCGTCAGAATTAGCGACAGTGTTGACTCCTGATGGCTGTCTGAAGCTGTGAAATCACTTTGGTTCTCAAGTTGATGACGAAGCTCACCAGTTGAAAGTGTTTGTGTTGACTTGGAGGAGTTGACGTCGCCTGGCTTTCATGAGTTTGGCAAGCTGCTGGTCCATTTCAATGTCATTGAGCCGTCGTACCAGTCTTTGACGCTGGCATTGCCTTGATCCGTAAGGATCAAGTGGAGAGCCCTTGTCATCATTCACTCGATGAATTGTCAGGCAGTCAAATTGTCCCACAAAGTCTCACGATTTGCGAATTGGGATCTCGGTGGAAACCACCTCTTTAATCCTTCCTCTGCAACTCGAAACGTCAAAGATGCGATGAGCGTGAGAACGGCCAACGACAAGGCATGATGGTCTGATACGGAACCTCTGAGTTCGTGAAAGAAGTGAAAGGCCAGATTGACGTTCAACTCCGGAGGCGTCAGCCATCGTGAGATGGCAAGGAGTACCAATAGGACGAGGATGGCCTTCCACCAAAGGTTGGAACGCATGCCGATGGCCTTCAAGCCGAGTACTCCGACGGCTAGTCCACCAACATGTGTTAACAGAGAAGCAGGCCGAAAGGCTCCTCCGATTGCGAGATAGACGCACCAAAGTGGAATGCCCACCACCAACCACAACACACCGATGCCAATGAACGTAGGACGACGAAGCAGGATGCCCGTGCCCGTCAGCAATGAAGCGAGGTGACACGCCCAGAGGGCGCTCGCGACCTGCCCGTCCTGAATCCGTCGAATCAGATAGATTGCGAAAAACGCAACCCCGGCGACTCCGACGAGATTCAGCATCTGGCGTTGCCGTTGATCAGACATAAATACTGGATTTCCCATCAGCAGCGTGATATGACTCCGTCAGATTCGCCCTTGATGCAGAACCTCGCGGATCGTTGTGATTGAGCAACGTCGACTTGGAGCAACCTTTTACCAACAAGGACATCGCGATGCGGCCTGCGATTGTAATCATCGCTTTTCTGCCCTTCGCGTACTACGCTGCCAAAGATACCCAATTCCATTTTGTCGGCCGACAAGTCAGTCTTGCCGAACACGTGCTGCATCTGGCAATTGGCATTTGTCTAGGGATCGTGTTGACGCAAGCTGTCCTCGGCCACTCGGGGTTCATGCTGGTCGGTCTGCTGCTGCTGGTCATCTGTGGATCAGCGGACGAGTATCTGTGGCACCGGGGGATTCCCGAAGTCGAGTCGGACCTGCATGCCAAGGAGCATCTCGCCCTGCTGATCTTCGTCGTGTCGACGCTCACCGTGAACTGGCTGGAAGACCATCAGTGGCAGCTTCCACGGGAGTTGCTCGACACATTTGCCTTCGCAAAGGACAACGAGTCCGTTGGCGGTGCGATCTCGGGGCAGACGGGCGTGAGTGAGCATCGCTGGTTGCGTGGCGGGCTGATCTCCGCCTGTCTGTTGCCCTATGCGTATTTCGGACTCAATGACAACCTGCATCATGTCCGCCACCGTGAGGTCTCGTGGACCGAGCGGATTCTTCATCTCACGATCGTCCTCGCCGTGTTCACGGTTGTGCCAAACGCCATTGTCGGACATCGGTCGATGATGATGGTTGGCCTGCTTTTGTTCCTGATCGCCCGGTCGTTTGACGAGTGGGGCTTTCATCGCAACCTCCCCGGCAACGAGGCGGACATGCACGCGAAGACTCACTATGCGTTTCTCGTGTTCGTCGTGCTGTTGACGTCGATCGACTGGATCACTCACCAGACCGGAGCATGACCGCAGGAAGGATTCTGTTTTGCACGTCGGCTTTCCCGATTTCTTTCCGACCTATGCCGTCCCCGTGCTCGTGGCGGTCTTGCTGGGCGTGCTCTATCCCGTCGCGCGACACATCACCGACCGCACACAACGTCGGCAATACTTCGTGCTGCAACTTGTCACGTTCCTGAGTGCTGTGCTGGGTGCCAAACTGATGTTTCTGTTTGGCGAGTATGGATGGCCTTTCCGTCCGGTGCATGACTGGGAATCCATCCTCTACTCCGGCAGATCGATCATCGGAGCACTGATCTTCGGGCTGCTGGGGGCCGAGTTGACCAAACCGCTGGTCAATTATCCGCTGCCACCCAACGACCGATTTGCAGCCGTGCTCCCCTTCACCTTTGCGATTGGACGCGTCGGCTGTTGGATGAGCGGCTGCTGTCGCGGTGCCCCGTGTAGCGGCCTGTTCGCCATCACGGGTGTCGACGGCGTCTCTCGTCACCCTGCACAACTCTATGAAATCCTTTTCCAGCTGCTCGCCGGCAGCATCGGCATCGTGCTCGTCAAACGAAAACGGTTTCAAGGAAGTGTTTTCTCGTTATACCTCGTGGCCTACGGCGCCTTCCGACTGTGGGCCGAGACGATCCGCGAGACGCCCCAGTCGTTTGGAGGACTCACGACGTATCAATGGGCATCGCTCCTCATGATCGGTCTGGGAGCCGGGTTCCTGTGGAAACGAACCTGCTATCCGTCTGAAGCATGGAAGAACCACTTTGCGAATCCTCCCCTGACAGTCCAACCATGAAACGCACGCCACTTCAAACGCTCCAAGGAGAGAGAGATGCCTCGCAATGACGATGATGATCGTTCCGGGATCGGACAGATCCTGGGGACAACGCTTGCGATCATGCTGTTCTTCGTGGTGCTGCTGGTGCTCGCATTCGGAGTGTGTTCAGGCATCTGTGGAGGTCTCTGAGGCAACATGCGCATCTCACGTTCTTGAATCGGTACTTCCTGTCCGTCCACAACAAACCGAAGGCCAACATCATGTTCATCATCGACGGCATGAAGTCGCGTGCTCATCGTGAGGTCGTTGCGAACCCGACCGCTCATGGATGGGTGCTCAACCTGTACCTTAACGGGGAACGGTATCCCGAGAGAGTCTGCGACTACTTTCAGAGTGAGTATGCCCCCACGCAGGAACTCGCGGAGAACATCGTCCGTCATGCGTCGGACGAACAGCGGCACGTGCGGCTCTACAGCCATGCCCTCTCAACCATTGGCGAACCGGTCGTCGATCTGGCGCCGCCGTTCGTGTTCAACGAGGTCGTGCGATCGTTCACTCCCGACACATTTCACATCCTCCCGACCGACGGTGAGGACGCGCAGCGGGAGAAACTGGCCAACTTTCTGGCCCATGCTCACTTCCTTGAGAAGCGAGTCGGTCGCTCCATTGAGTATCACGCCGATGCCTGTGGGGCGTTGGGGCGGGACCACGCCGGCAAGTGTGTCGCCGCCGTCATGCGGGATGAGGAGCGGCATGTCGAGTACACGCGGGAAGCCGTGCTCGACTTGCTGCCTCGCCGGAAAGCTCAGGAGGTGCTCGACACTCACCGCCGTGCAGAAGCGAAAGCAAACCTCGAGTTCTCTCTGCGGTTGCTGCGGAACTTTCTCAATCGTTACGACAACGGCATCAGCACGCAGCGAAAGCTGATGTTCCGAGTCTGCGAGTTCATCATGCAGGGAGCGAGCCGTCTTGTCTGATCTCACATCCGTCACGCTGCCCATACTCGATGAATCCTCTTGTGGCACATCCGCGAGTGGTTCCTCGTTCCAAGGTCGTCTCGAAGCCATCAGCCGGGAACTTGTCGATCTCGACGAGGCGGCAGCTGTGCGCAACTTCGAGCCGGGGCCCTTCGATCGTTTGCTCAAGTCGACGATCAGCCTCTGTCCTGAGTGCCTGCAACATGTTGCCGCCCTCGTCTACACGCATGATGGTCGCGTGTGGATTCGCAAGAGTTGTCCGACACACGGACTCTCGACCGCCATCATGGAGAACGATGAACGTTTCTACTTTCTCTGCAACAAGGACCGCTGGGGCCGCCGATACGCAGGGGACCGCGTGCTGGAGTTCCCGGAATACGATCGAGCCTGCTGTGGCGGATCGAGCTGTTGTGACACCCCGACAAATGAGTCCTCGACGGACTTCAACTTTACCGATCAGATCGCAAACAAAACGTGCACGGTCCTTGTCGAGATTACGAACGCCTGCAACCTGAGTTGCAAGGTCTGCTACAGCGATGCGAAGGGGGACCGCGTCATGTCGCTGGAGATGTTTCAGCGACAAATCCGCGAGTTGATCGAAGCGAAAGGCTGGCTCGACTCGGTGCAGCTCACCGGCGGCGAAGCGGTCATGCATCCGCAATTCTGGGAGATTGCCTCGTTCCTGCATACTCAGGAGCGGGTGCTCAAGATCTACCTCCCCACCAACGGTCTGTTGTTCGCCAAACGCGAGACAGCCGAGCGACTCGTCCCGCTCAAGGACAAACTGATCGTCCTGCTTCAGTTCGACGGTCAATCGGCTGACGCAAACCTCAACCTCCGCAACGCTAACCCCACCCGCGTGCGACAGCAGGTCATCGAGCATCTCGCAGAGCTCGGCATCGCGATGCAACTCACGATGACGCTCACCAAGGGAGTCAACGACGACGAAGTCGGCTGGGTCATCGACACGGCCATGCGGCATCACCACATCAAGATCGCCGCCCTGCAACCGGTCACCTACTCCGGCAGATACGACCTGGCTCGCGAGCCGGTCGAGCGGCTTACCCTCTCCGACGTCGTGAAGGCCGTCACCTCCCAGGCGAACACCCGCATGCGAGACGACGACTTTGTTCCTATCCCATGCAGTCACCCCAACTGCGGATGGCTGACGCTCTTCGTCCGCCGGTTCGGCCTGCGCCTCAACGTCGCCCGCCACATCGACCTTGCCCGGGTGATGAATCAGGTCGCCTACAAAACGGTGCTGTCCCAACAGGAAATCCGTGACATGGTCGGCTCCGCTCAGCCCGCCCTGTGGAGCCGCGTCATCGGAAACATCGGCCGAAAAATCGTCCGGCCGACCGACATGTTCGGCATCGCCGTCAAACCGTTCATGGACTGCTTCAACTACGATCAGGACCGCATCTCAAACTGCTGTCATCACCTGCTGGACACCCACGGCCGCCCCATCTCCTTCTGCGAATACAACGCCCGGCTCCGCACATCAGACCCCTGGGACACCTTTCCAGAGCTCTCAAATGTGAATCGTTGAGTCATGGATCGCTGCTGCGTTATCTCGGCTGTGAATTGGTTGTACACAACTCGTTAGAGAATGCTCCTGACTGGTTGCTGCAACTGCCTGAGTGAATCGATGAGGCACGCCTCCTTCGGTGAGAGTGTGGTGGTAACACGCCACTCACTTCATTCTGAAGAGCCCCAAAGATGCCACAAAGTTCAGCCCCCACCGATGCCGAGTCGAAGGCTGATCCCACGCGGATGTATGTCGGCCTTCCAATAAACACACGATTGGACGCAGCTCACCCTCAAAGTGATCGCCCATGACCAACACTCCCCGGTCGCCGAAACTCGATGGGATTGACGCAGCTTCACAAGATGCCGTCATGACCCATGACGAGCACACCTGTGTCATTGAGGAGAGCACCTTGTACGGAGCCGATTCATAGCCGGCGCGAGCGATGGCATACCAAGCCAATGCCTCCAATTCCCCACGGGCAGCGCCCGCTCGACTTCATGAAGCCGACGTTACGAGCGGTCCAATCAACCTCCTCGAGACTGCCGCTCAGTTATCGGCGGGCCTGTCTGGGGTTGGTGCATCAGTCTCAGGCTTGAGCCGAATGAGGACTTCGTTCCGGCGTAGCGGGCCTGGTGTGAATGGTGGGTCGTATCCTGCCCGCTCGGACGTTTCTTCGCCTTGGAGGTCGCGCGCCTTGAGCCACTCACGGAGCTTTACCTCCTGTGCTTCGGCCTTCTTGGCATTCATGACGCCTGAGAAACGAATCACGGCGAAGCGTCCACCTGCTCGTTTGCGAATGGCGACATCCGAAGCTTTCGGTGCCGGAGCCCCAGCGTCTGCGATCTGCTGAGGCATGACAAAGCCCATGCGGCCCTTCGATTCCGGACTGTCCGGCTCCATGAACACCGGTGTGGTCATCTCGATCTTCTGGCCCGACTCATTGTTTCCGCTGATGTAGCGGAACAACCGCATGAAGCTGCCGTCGTTGCCCCTTGCTTCAAATCTCGCTTCCGTAGATGCCAGGACCAGATCAGGATACTCGCGGATCTCAATGTTCCCGTCGGATTCAATGACCTCATACGGAGCCGATTCATAGCCGGCACGAGCGGTGGCACTCCAAGCCAATGCCCCCAATGCCACCAGGCCGCCGATGCCCCAGAGGCAAAACGTTCGCTTGCTCACGATGATCTCTCCTTTTGTAATCTGGAAGCATTCACTCCAATGATCATAGACCGTGGTGTATTGCCGACCAGTCCGGTATCCGGGCTGCGCGACTCTTTGGATATCCATCTGCGAAATACGAAAAGACCCCCGGTCCGATGACTCGAACCAGGGGTGTCGATTGAAGTCAGTCGATCACGTTTGTGACGACGCCGGAGCCGACCGTCTTGCCACCTTCGCGGACGGCGAAACGGTCACCTTGCGTGAAGGCGATTGGACTGTGAAGCTGAACGCTCAGATTCACGCCTTCACCCTTGCATGCTCATTTTGAATCTGTATCCACTAGAATCCGCAGACGTGAGCAGATTGTCGTCACTACGCGAGACAGCCAAACAGGACGCCGTATGTACATTGCTTCAATCCGGATTGAGAACTTTCGATGCTTCAAGGACTCTACGATTGAGTTTCGTCCCGGACTTAACGTGATCATCGGCGAGAATAATTCCGGGAAGACGACACTTCTCAAGGCGCTTGCGTTGGTTTTCGACCGCCGCTCACAAGGTCGTCCAACGGTTCATGACTTCTACAGCTTACTTGAGCCGATCGATTCGCCGCCACGAATTACGATCTCGGTGACGCTCCGGTCGTCTGCAATGGATACTCCGGCCGATCGCGCACTCGTCGCCTCGTGGCTCACCAGTCTCGACGATCGGTGGGAAGCGCAACTCACTTTCGCGTTCTTCTTGCCAGATACGGACGAAGCAGCATTCAAAGGGGCTTTGAATGAAACCACAGATCGCGACACGTTTTTCGAGATTGTCGATGAGTTTCTGCCCAAGTATGTCACGCGCATTTACGGCGGCAATCCCGCGACCGTCGTAACTGCCGATTCGGAAACACTGTCAAAATTCGATTGCCAGTTTCTCGACGCACTCCGCGACGTCGAAAGTGAAATGTTTTCCGGCAGAAACCCCCTTCTACGCCAGATGCTTGAAGAGGTGTTGGACCTCGACAAAGAGGACCATGAGAAGCGTTCGCTTCGTTCGGAGTTTCGCGTGCGCTCCAAGGAACTTCGCACGGAGCTGGCAGGACGCCTTGATACACCACGCCTCTTTCAGCTGGTCTCCGAAACTGGAGCGGGCGACGGCGGACATCCGAAGCTCGACGGTGGAGTCCAGGAAAGTGACTTGATAGCCGCCCTGCGACTGTTCATCGAACGGGAGTCCTTCTCGTTTCCGGCAACCCATCAAGGATTGGGATACAACAATCTGCTCTACATCTCGCTCTTGCTCGCCAGCATGTCGTTTCGGGCCTCCGAGAAGCGTCGAGGACAGAACGCTGCAGTGTTTCCGATGCTGCTCATCGAGGAACCGGAAGCTCACTTACATCCCGCGCTTCAGTACAAACTGCTAGCCCATATTGTCAGTCGCGTCCAAAAGGAGCCGCACCAAAACCGGCAAGTATTCGTCACCACACATTCCACCCACGTAACGTCTGCAGCCCGGCTCGATCCGATCATCTGCTTGTCCGTACGCGGCTCCGGAGAGATCGGAATCGCCTACCCGGCTCAGCTGTTTTCGGAAACCAAGGAAGGGAAGGAGTCACGCGCCTACGTGGAACGATATCTCGACGCGACGAAGTCAGCGATGCTCTTCGCTAAGGCAACTTTGCTCGTCGAGGGAATCGCGGAACAACTCGTCGTTCCGGCGTTTGCAATACGGGATGGACGGTCATTTGACGAACACCATGTTGCTGTTGTCAGGGTCGACGGCGTGACGTTCAAGCACTTCCTGCCCCTGTTTGGAGCCGGTGTCGCTCACGAACTTTCGGAACACAGCCTGCATCGACGAGTGGCGTGCCTCGTTGATGCCGATCCCGGCCGGAAAAAGCGCGGCGAGAAGAACGCACGTTGGAAATCGTGCTTCCCGTTTCAACTCGATCTTGATTCTAACGCTTACGAGTATCGCGCAACATCAGGCGTGAAAGACACGCTTGCCGCTCTCGTGGGCAGTTCCACCAACCTCAAGGTGTTTTCCGGAGAGAAGACTTTCGAGTACGACTTGGCTTTGACGAATCCAGCGAACACTGTTCTCGTAACGGAGGCTGTGAGTCACGGCGACGCGATGAAGGGATTGTGCACGGCCCCCGATACGCTTCCAGAAACGTTGGCAAAGCAATTCGAGACCGAAGAACTCGAATGCCTCGATGCGATGCAGGACACCACTCAGAAAAGCAGGCACCGATTTGCGGCGACGTATCTTCGCTGCGCCGAAAATGCAAAGGGTGAGCACGCATTTGCTCTCGCAGAACTCATTCGCTGCCCCCCTGAGAAGTCAGTCGAGCTTCAATGTCCCTCGTACATCTCCGACGCGATAAGGTGGGTGACTGAGGATGCCGCGCAGAAGCCATCCGGAGCACCGACCCAATGACCAGTCTGCTCAAACTCAGTTCGTCAGATCGGATCGATGACGTCGAACATCACTTTCGAGTTACGGCCGGGCCGGGGTCTGGGAAGACGCATTGGCTCATCGAACACGTACGCCATGTCGCGCGATCGTCAAAGCGTCTGACGCCGTGTTCTCGAATTGCCGTGATTTCGTATACGAATATCGCCGTCCGAGAGATTCAGCGCCGACTTGGCGCGGCGGCAGATGTCGCGGAAGTGTCCACGATCCACGGCTTCCTTTTCGGAAACGTCGTTCGTCCCTACCTACACCTTCTAAAGGAATCGGATGGATCGGACGTTGTCGCTCACCACTTGGTCACAACACATTCCGAGCACTTCATCGCCTATGACGTCTTGGATGCCTGGCTAGATCTTTACGGCCGGCGGCAACTGCACAAGAGGCCAAACGAATTGCAGCGTCTCAAGAGTCACCTACGCACAATCGCTGTTCGAATCGATGACCAGGGTGCCCCTTTCCATTCCCCATGCAAGACAGAGCCGAGGGATAAGGGAATTCTTGACTTGCTGACACCCGAGCGGCTGCTGCTATACAAGAGCAGGTACTGGATTCGAGGCCAGATCGATCACGAGGATGTCTTGTACTTCGCGTATCGGTTGCTGAGAGAGTTCCCGGCACTCCGAGACTTTCTCAGCGCCCGATTTCCGTTTTTGTTCATCGACGAATTCCAAGACACGCTTCCGGTGCAGGCCGCAGTCGTTCAATGGCTTGCCGAATCAGGGACGGTTGTAGGAGTCATTGGAGACCCCGAACAAGCGATTTACGGCTTTCGTGACGCCAGTCCGACACATTTCAACGGCTTCCAGCTTGACGGATTTAAGTCGTATTCGATCGACGGCAATCGCCGTAGTACCCAATCAATCGTCGCGTTACTCAATAGCGTCCGTACCGACGGGCTACAGCAACATCACGTTGACACTGACGATGGGGAGCCCCCCACGATCTATTTCGGCGGACTTGCAGAGTCACTGTTCCATGCCCGTTCAAAGGCTCGCCACGGTGTTGCGATGCTTGTACTGGCACGGAGTCACAAGAACGTCTTGCGAGCACGCCGACCGGATGGCGCCGACAATGCAGCGACATGGGACGACGTAGAAGAAGCGGATGCAGATCGCCATCGATTCTTGTTCGCGGTTGCATCGGCAACGGACTTGGCATCCCGAGGGCTGTTCAATCTGGCGGTCGAACGGCTCGTGCAGGGTATCTCGTCTCGAAAACGATTCCGAAAGCCGATCAACTACGATGGCGAAGTCACCACCGAAAAACGCCGCGCGCTGGCACTATCGCTATTGGAGTACATGGCGGCCCGTCACGATGCGATGCTTCAGCGTTCGACTCTCGAAGTCTATCACGCACTGACCGACTGCGTTGGTTCGTGTCTTAGTGGAGTATCACTCACGAAGGCGACGCGTGGGAAGTTTTGCGAGCAGATGAAGTCATCCGCGTATGCTGATCTTATACTTGGAATCAAGACAACCGACGAGACCAGACTGACTCGCACGATCCACCAGGCCAAAGGCGGAGAAGCCGAGGCGGTGTTCGTCGTACTGGATGCCGGCGAGGCAGAGCATATCCTTACCCCTCAGCCAGGAAACGAAGAGCAGCGCATCACCTATGTTGCATTAAGTCGTGCAAAGTCAGAGCTTTTCATTCATTGTCCGGAACGAAGTTTCCACGATCGGTTTGCAGCACTCGGAGTAAGCGTAATCTGTCTCCCAGACCAGCTGGCGGCTGATTCCAAGCAAGCGGCTCCGAAGCGGCGGCGCAAAAGCAGCACGTGACCAAATTAGAACACCCCTGGTCCGATGGCTCGAACCAGGGGTGTCGATCTTCACCGTCAGAAACGGTTACAGCAGGTTGACCACCTTGTCGGCCAGGCCCTTCTCGCCCAGGACGATGTTGAGCTTGCCGGCAGCGGCGATCTTTTCCAGGACTTCCAGTTCCCGCAGCCGCATCAGGACCGGGTTGTCCGCCAGCAGCTTGGCCGTGTTGGCC
>JAGQQG010000158.1 GCA_020426325.1 Planctomycetaceae bacterium
GAAGGATGAAACACCACACAACCAAAATAAGACCGCCCAAAAGTGAGACGCTACACTAGATTGATCCAAGGCTCGTCACCACTGGTGCCCTGCGTGGCGGTTCCGGCGTAAGCGGACACGGAGCCGTTACCAATGTTCTCAAAGGACAGGGTCGTGCCGACGAAATCCACATGGTTTACACCGGCGGCCGCTGCCGTGATAGCGGTCGCCAGATCGCTGGTGTAGTCGGCGCTGCTCGTCTCGTTCAGCAGCTGTGCGACATCAACACTGACAATCTCACCGACCGCCGGGGTCCCCGTATAGCTGATGGTGTAGATGGCCTCGTTGTTATCACCATCAGTCGCATCCTCCGTCACTGTTGCAGGCCCGGTGAGGTCGAACGTGATGCCATCCAGCAGGATGCGTTCCTCCAGCGGCTGAACGGTGGCGGGTAATGATCGCGCCTGCTTGCGTCGTCCGTGAGAGTGTCGGCGTCGCCACCGAAGATAAGCGACGCGGTTCCGCAGCAGAGTGAGCCAATTCGTGAGAACCATCGCACGCTCCATCCGGAATAAGGGTCCGAGAATCGGCGCACGCTCAGGGCCACCGATTCAGGGGAATGGCAACAGCAACTGAGGTCTTCGTTTCAGAAGAGAGACGATGAAAGGATGGTGATAACATCCGCATCCAGGCTCGCTTCGTCAAGCGTCATTCAATGAATAATGAGCCGAAGGAACACATCAACAAATCACCACGCATTAACACTCGTCGATGCGTCGACCCTAAGTCGTTAATTCCCAATGCAGACCCTTAGCATGCTTCGCAAAGATTGCGCAGCCCGCCCTGGAGAGATCCGACGAAGTCAACCACCGATCGAGCATCACAAGCCAACTGTCCGCCCCAAAACCGATCGACGACCTGTCATGCAGAGGGAGCACTGACAACTCTGGAGCGCCATCGAAGCGTGCGTTACAACACTCATCCATGAGCGGTTCCTGGTGCGGAAGCGCCAGAGAGATCCGATCGCTCTGGCGGAAATCCCCCAAGTGTCTCCCTGGATCGACGGAAGATAATGTCTTCACTCAGAAAACCAGACGATTGAACCCTTCACGCCTTCCGAGAACAAGCGACTGTCATGAAACATCGTCGAAGGGCCTCGCTGGTAGAGCCAAAACTCCATTCCGAGTGGTTCAAGCGAATGGACTCCTTTCACGACTGTACGGTGTCTTTCCGGCCGATTGAGGCGGTCTTGAAAATGGAGGGTCTCCCCTCCTCCTTCCTGAATGGAAATCAACATAGTCTCCTCCAGGCTCCGCCGTGGGAGGAACGTGGGGGCGGATCAACGGGTTATCCACAGGATGTACCTCCCAACTATCAGAAAGAGCTATAGGTGTTCTATAGGTACGGGGGGGTGATTCATCGTGGAAAAGTTCCTCACCCTTCAGAGTTATCCACAGGTTGGGGGTCGGGTTGGCCGTGGGAGAGGCTGATCGAGGTGCGGGGAATTGGGGGTGGGGATTCGTGGAGACGGATGCCGCCGATGATTTCCTCGATGCGAGCAGAGGGGTACACCACCAGCACCTGCCGGAGAACGTGGCGGAAGGCCCGTTTGAAGTCTTTGGGATTGTGATACTCCTGCCCGAACTGTTCCCGCAAGTTGGTCCAGCTGAGCATCACACCGGACGGTTGATTGATGCGGCAGAGCCGATGGGCCAACCACGTATAGATGTCCAGGGCCAAAGCTGAGTGCTTCAAAGCCGAGAGTGCCCTGTAGTCCAAGGGGACTGCGTGCTGGGTCAAGGTTTCGTAGAAGTCGGGGGAGAGTTCCATGACTCCCGGCCACAGCGTTTGCTGTGACCCATCATGGTGCAGCCACGCCTCGAAGCGTTTGATCGGCTTGGCATCCACGTTGACGACGCGGCCCGAAAGGTTCATGCCGATCGTGAGACGACAGGCGGCGAGAGCTTCGACCTGCTTGCGGACGGCCGTGTAGCCGCCGCGCGGTCCGCCGCCGTCTCCCATGCCGAGCGTCAACAGGAACTGCCGCATGCTGTCGCCGATCTCGACACTCCGGTTCTGCGTGCGGATCGCTTCGGAACTGAGATGCACCATGACGAGACGGGGAGTCGTGCCATAAGGAAGGGGCTGCGGCACCCAGTCGGTGCCGTTGTAGAGTGACCCGGCTTCCAAGTGAATGCTGATGTGCCCACTGTGCCGTTCAAATGTACGGGCCTCGGTCGCCCGGCGGGGCATGCCGACCTGACACATGACCGTGTGCAGATAGTCGTTCCGTTCGGGCGGTTCGGCGACGATCCGTTCTCCGGCGTCCAATAGCCTGCGAGTCGTGCGACCGAGCGGCTTGTCCGCGACGGGAACCAGATCGGATTCTCCCTCGGCAGGCCGCTTCGTCGTCACGGCAGATAACCGTTGCTTTTCAGCCACGGTTCAATCGCTTCCTCCAGGATGTCCTGAAGCGTGTGCGGCTCTTGGCCGTGTAGCTGTCGTTCCAGCGAAGCCCGCTTGAGGGCCTTCGCGAAGTCCTCCCGGAGTTTGGTGCTGAGTGGTGTGCGCGACAATGGAGAGACGGTGCTTGGTGGAGGAGCCGATTTCTCTTTCTCCTGATAGACGAAACTCTTCTCCGCCTTGGGGTCGATCGGCGGGGGTGTGTCCTTCAATCCTTCGACGAGTGTGCGACGTTCGGCCATAGAGTCCCTCCTCTAACCTGATTGGAGCGAATGCGGTTGAGAAGTCAGCGGCTTACGAGCGTAGTCCGACAGGATTTCCCGGAAGATGTCATCCACCTCGGTTGCCGCCTCGCGGGCACGTGACTTCATGTGCCAGACGACCGTCCCTTGTCCGGGTGCGTCGGCGTAGATTTGCCGGAGCACAAGCGCCTTCGATGCCAGCGGCAGATCGAGGGCTGCTGCTGCATCTTTCATGTCCTGCGTCAGTCGGTAATTCGTCCCCACCATGCTGAGCACGATCACCGCACGGGGGAGTCCGCCCCGGATGTCCTGAGCTTGACGCAAGACTTCTGTCGCCTTGGCCAATGCCCGGACTTCGAGCATGCCCGCCTTGCAGGGGACGATGGCCAGATCGGAACGGAGCAGCAGTGCACGGCTGGTCTCCGTCTGGCTCCCCGGACCGTCGGCAATGACGAAGTCGGTCTCCTGCCGTAGCTGCGGCAATTCGTTGAGGATCATGTCGGGGTTATCGAGTCGCACGGCCCGGACGTCGGGTGCCGCTTCGCGAATCCATTCGGAACTCGATTGCTGGGTGCCCAAAGCCTTCCTGACGCAAGAATGGCCCCGGAGGAAAAAGCACATGGCAACCATCTACAAACGCTCGAAACGCAAACACGAACCGTACACGATCCAGTACCGGGATCACCTGGGCAAACGCCGGACGAGAAAATGCTTCACCGACAAGGGCCTGACCGAACAGCTGGCGGCCCAACTGGAAGGCGAGGCACGACTTCGGCAAACGGGGATGATTGATCCTGAGCAGGAACGATTGCAGCAGGGCCAGCAAGCATTGCTGACGGACCTGATCCCTATGTTTGAGGAGAGTCTGTCTGAACGCTCGGCCCAATACCAGTCTCACACAATGTCGCGGCTGCGAAAGATCATTGAGGGTTGTGAGTATGCAAAGTTGGCAGACATCGAGCCGGAAGGGTTCGTGTCCTTTCTCAAGCGATTGAGAAAGAAGAAAGACATCGGCCCTCGAACATTCAATCACTATTTGCAGGCGATTGATGTCTTCTGCAACTGGTGTTTGAGCACTAAACGGCTGATCCGTAATCCGTTGGTAGGGACAGACCGGCTCAACGTCGATGTCGACATCCGACACCAGCGTCGGGCATTAACGCCGGACGAGTTTCAAGCATTGATCGATTCAGCGACGACCAGTGACGAAACTGTTCAAGGATTCACAGGCCCGGAGCGTGCGAGAATCTACTGGCTGTCGTACCTCACGGGACTGCGACGTAATGAATTGGGGAACCTGACGCCCCGAAGTTTCAACCTGAAAAGCGATCCGGCCACGGTGACGGTCGAGGCAGCCTCCTCCAAGCATCGTAAAAAGGATGTCTTGCCGTTGCACCCGCAACTGGTCCCCGTTCTTGAAGAGTGGCTGAGCGGGATGCAGGCCTCTGAGCAATTGTTTCCCAAACTAGCCACACGCAAGGCATGGTTGATGGTCAAGACAGATCTGGAACGCGTTGGTATCGCTTACAAGAACTCCGATGGCATCGCAGACTTTCATGCCGCAGGGCGACTCACGCACATTACAGAACTCTTGCGGAACGGCGTGACTCTCCCCGAAGCTCAGAAGCTCGCCCGTCACTCCGACATCAAGATGACCATGCGATACGCTCACATTGGTCTGGCCGATCAGGCACGAGCGGTCGCACAGCTTCCCGCAGACGCGCTGCAAATGCGCTGCATTTCCGGCGGCGTAGATCGGCAATCGGTGGCAACGGCTGACACGAAGACGAACCCCAAAGAACAACAAAACCCTTGTAACTACAAGGGTTTTGGTAACGAAGGTCGCGACTTGTCAATGAGTGTCAAAATGGAGGATAGGGGACTCGAACCCCTGACCTTTTGGCTGCCAGCCAAACGCTCTCCCAACTGAGCTAATCCCCCGCTGTTTGATCACGCTGAATAGCGAGTGTGGAGCGTATCTGGACCGTTTCGGGGTGTCAACCCGATGTTGAGTTCGTTGGGATATCGTTCTTTGTCGCGCTTTGGCGCGGGGCTTCAGATCGATCGAGGATGGATGGCGGGGGCCAGCCACGCTTCGATTCAATCGAATCAACCTCATTGAGACATCACTCGAATGGCAATGGTTCAGGTACGATGATTGGATCGGAGGTCGGATCGGATGATTGTGGCGATTGTCAGGTGAGGAGTGGGTCACTGAAGAATCGAATCTTGTCGGAAGATGACGGAAAACTGACAACTGGTTGGACTCGGTGGTCTCAGCCTGTATTCTGTTATTGACCATTGACGGACTTGGGGGAAACAAAAGAGACTCCGCCAATAGAGTCCGGGTGACGGTTAGACGTGTTGACGGTTGATTGTGCTCAGTCGTGAAACGATTCAACACTGGGGGGGCGAATGACGTCGGTACTCGTGGTCGATGATTCAGCGATGGATCGCCGGATTGCAGGAGGTTTGCTCGAAAAGAACCTCGGCTGGTTGATCACCTATGCAGTGGACGGCAAACAGGCGTTGGTCCAGTTGGAGGAAGAGACCCCTGATCTCATTCTGACTGACCTGCAGATGCCGGAGATGAATGGTCTGGAACTCGTCCAGGAGGTCAAACGGTCACACCCGCTGATTCCTGTCGTCCTGATGACGGCCCAGGGGAGTGAAATCATTGCTGTCGAAGCCCTTGAACATGGGGCGGCCAGCTATGTTCCCAAAGACCAGTTGGGACATGACCTCTGTGACACTCTGGAGCGAGTCATCGCTGCGGCGGGAGATCGACGCACACAGCAACAGCTGATGCAGCAGATTCGTACGTTGCACTGCAACTTTGTGCTCTGCAACGAACCTACGATGCTGACGTCCTTGGTTTCGTACCTCCAAACACTGTTAAACGATATGGGCCTGTTGGCAGAGGTCGATCGCCTGCGAGTTGGTGTTGCCTTGGAGGAGGCTCTGCTCAATGCGGCGTATCATGGGAATTTGGAAGTCAGTTCTGTACTCCGGGAAACGGATCACACAGCTTATTACCAACTTGCGAGAGAGCGTCTGGAACTGGAGCCGTACATGCACCGTTCCATCTTCGTTGAAGCGTCACTCAGCCGTCGTGAAGTCCGCTACAAGATTCGGGACGAAGGACCGGGGTTCAATCCGAGTGAACTGCCTGACCCGACTGATCCCGCAAATCTGGAGCGACCTTGCGGACGCGGCTTACTGCTGATGCGAACATTCATGGACGAAGTCGAATACAACGAGATCGGGAACGAAGTCATCATGGTCAAGAGGACTATGCCTGTCGCCTCGGAAGTCAAGGCTCTCGAGCCGGCACCGGCGTGAGATTTACATCTAACTGACGAGGCACACAACTCCCCCACGGACAAACGCGAGTTGCAGCGAGATGCAATCAGGGGGCAGGGCGTACGTGCGAGCAACGGCCTCTCTGTAAGAAAGCAGCTGTTCGCGATAATGGATGACTCTGGCACGGACGGCACGCTCGTCGTGGAAGTCAATGCGGTCAGTCTTAAAATCAATCACCTCGCCCGCCACGACTTTCTCTCCCTGCTCCAACAGCACCAATCGGTCGATGGCCCCAGTCATCAACTCCCCTCCCGACCGCACTGCCAGTGATTGTTCGCGACGGACGTATGGCTCCCAGGTATCGCCTTGCGTGCTGAGACTCCGAATTTCCTCTGATGGGAAACCTTCGGACGTCACATATCGCCCCCGAGAGAGAAGCTTTGTCAGTGCAGGCTTGGAAACCATGTCCTCAAACAACGGCAACGCCTCTGTGATGAGTCTCCATGAGAAACCGCGCTGCTGGGCAAGCGTTGACAACGTGTCCATCGAGGGCACGCCGTCATCCAGCCACTCGATCTGCTCAAACCAAAGGTGGATGAGCGATCCCAGGTTCAACGCCTGATCGTTATGACCAAAGAGGATGTCGGACAACTTGACGAGATGCCGTTCTTCGTGCCGGGACGGGGCAACGCGTGTGAGACCTCGTGTGCGACCTTCGGACATCGGAGCAAACTGGACCGTCACTGGCACATCATCCGTCTGAGTTGCGGAGTCACCATCGCTCCGTTCATTCTCCTTTGCAGCATTGATTGGCTGGAACCAACGAGGATTTCCCTCTTCGGCCAAGAGCATGTCCGGTTCGACCCAGCCATCACGCTGAAGAGCGGCGCGCACGAGTCCGGCGGGATTCAACGGCAGCGTCTTTTCATTCTTCGTGGATGGGGGCACGATGACATGCAAGGCGTAGACGGGACGTGTGACGGCGACATATAGGCGACACAATGTTTCGCGTACAATGTTCTCTCTCGAGCGTTGCAAATCCGCCTGCATCTCAGGCGGCAATAACGCATGGATGCTCTCGTTTCTCTGGAGACAAACACGTTCGATCGGTGCCATCGGTTCCCGGCGGCCGATAAAAAACTTGGATGGGTTCCCCGTGAGATTCCTCTCGACCAGAGGGACCACAACCACATCGAACTGCAAACCTTTCGAGGCATGGAACGTCATCACCTGAACCCGTTCAGGCGATGGATCGACGAACTTCTCTGACTCAACCGATGTGATGAAGTCGCGCGGACGAAGGGTCGGGACCTGGTCATATCGATGAGCCAGTTCCACAAGTTGACTGAGCCGCAGTTTTTCTCGTTCCGAACAGGCCGGCAGGAGTCTGTTCGCCCAGGCTTCGATCGTCGCCCCGTATCCCGACTCAACTAATGACCGCCGCACGTCTGCTGCCACCTCGGTTGCTGTTGCACCGTCTTCGTGATCGTGAAACGACCATAGGTCCGCCAACGGCGAGTTTACGACATGAAATCGTGCGACGGTGTCTCCCGGATGGTCGGCCATTTGCAGCAGCGACATGACGACGAGTACCCCTGCCGCATCCGTCACACGATTACCGCCGACTTCGCAGGCGGGTATGCCGAGTTGTCGAAGATGGTTCATCACCGCGGCAATCTCGTCATGAGTGCGGAGCAGCACCCCGACCGATGCCCAGGGAGTCTCTGCCGCGATCTTGGCCACTCGCTCTGCGGCTGTGCGCAGGACCGCGTCTTTTGGTCCCTCTTCCTCGGTTCGTGGCGAGGCACCGCTCAGAACACACGCATATCCGGGCAGGGAGGCTTTGGCTGTCGTATGTTGGTCGAATCCGTCACACCAGTCGCGGACTGCTGCTTCGTGATCGTTCAGACCAGGATGCATCGTGATCCCGTCGAAGATCCGATTGACCATGTCAATCACAGGCTGCGACGAGCGGAAACTCTGGTTGAGCGGCTCCACTTCCAGTTGCGGTAATTGCTGTTCCAAATGGTCAAACAGCTCTGCAACGCCTCCACGCCATCCGTAGATCGCCTGTTTGATGTCCCCTACACAGAAGAAAGACGTTCCATCGTCTGACGAGGTAATCTGTTCTGCGAACGGCTTCAAGACGTCCCATTGGACGGGAGCCGTGTCCTGGAATTCATCGAGAAGCAAGTGAGAAACGTCTCGGTCCAATCGATAGGCGACGTGTGAGATCCCCTGCTGGCCGAAGGCTTCTCGCAGCCGACGCGGGATGTCCTCGAATCGGACGCCTCGTTCGTCATGCTTCAATCGGCGATAAAGGACATCGAAACGCTCCAGCAGGTCGCGTGTCGCTTCCGTCTGCCGGGCCAGCTCACCGATAATCTCTGCTCGTGCGTGTGTGAGCAGTCGCTGATAAGCCGCGATGACTGCAACTGGAATCTCCTTCTTGTAGTACGAAGTCTCCCCTTCAAGCACTCGCTTTGCCATGCCTCCGGCAATGAACGACTCCCAGTCTTCTTCGTGTGCGGACTCCAGATCCTTGCTGCGAGCCGTTGCAAACCGCTTGTCTGCGGGTAACGCGACGTGTTCCAGTTCGTCGATTGCGTCCGCCAGTTCATCATTCGTGAGGCGCCGCAGTTCTGGTAGTTGCCGCCATGCTACCGGACTCGACTGCTGAAACACCTCGTAGAAGTTGGCAACTGTCTCACGAATCAGGCGGGTGACGGAGCGACCTGCGTCCCCCTTGGCGAGCAGGTTTGTCAAACGCTGAATGTCCCCTGTCTTCTCCTCTCGGATGATCGTTTCGATGGCCTGTTGGCGAAGCTGTTCATCCAACAGTTCGTCGATAATTGACCAGCCGGGCGGGAGACCAAGCTCGAGCGTGTAGCTGGTTGCGAGGCGTCCAAAAAAGCTGTCGAGCGTGCAGACCTGGAGTCGGTGCAAGTCGTGCGAGAGAGTGTGGAGGGCGTTTTGAAAATCTTGCGGTCGAAGTACAGTTCGCCCGAGTTCCCCTGCTAGCTCTGTTGCTTTTTCAACATCCGACGCAGCCGCCGCCAGGCGCTGCATCACCCTTTCCAAAATCTCACCTGCTGCCTTGCGGGTGAATGTCGTCGCGAGAATCTCATCCGGCGGAGTGCGATCGACCAGCTGTCGCAGGTAACGATTTGTCAACTGGAACGTCTTTCCCGTTCCCGCTGATGCCCGGATCATGAGGTGCCGTGCGGTCGTGCTCATTCGGTTCCCCTCCGCGCGTAGACGTTGTCCTGGCAGATCGCAGCGAGGTCCTCTGAATACTCCGGAGGCGGATAGACGGGTGGCCAGAAGACGCCATCGAGGATGAGGTTGCCCACCTCTCGAGCCTTCGCGTCGGCTTCTCCCAGATCTTCGGCCGTCCAGTCTGCGATGAGTTCCTCCACTCCCTTTGAGTCCCTGGGAAGCACGACGTATCCCATCAACACGTCCCCATCGACTCCTAACTGGCGGGCGAGGTGACGGTAGAGCGGCAACTGCAGATCAACCCACTCTCCCTGTCGACGATGCATCTTGTCCGGCGGCTTGCCGGCATCGCTCGACTTGTAATCGAGCAGCACCCACTGGCCGGTTTCGCGATGCTGGTCGATACGATCGATACGTCCCCTTAAGCCGATCTCCCGTCCGTCGCGAAGCGAGAAGAGAATCGGTCGTCCTCGCTCCGGTGACTCGACGAAGCGAACGGCCCAGCCTTGCGCGGCACGTTGAGCCTGCCATGCGGAAAAGGCGATCAGCCGGCGACGAATCTGTTCGATCTGCACGCTCACCGCAGGTAATCGCAGTTTGCCGTACTCTCTGGCTGCGAGGACGTCCAACTGGTCACGCACAAACTCCTCGATCGCCTCCGCAGTTGTCGAGTCTTTGAGTTCGCTCTTCCCAAAGTCGCGGAGCACGTCATGCAACAGGCTGCCAAATGCGCCGCCATCCATCTCCTCAGCACGACCGTCCACGGTTTCCAACTCCAACACGTGCTTAAGATAGAACCGATAGGGACAGGCGATGTAATCACGAAACGCCGTCACGCGTACACTCGTGATCGGCGATGCAAGCGGTTCCGGCTTCGGAACATTGAGCCCGCTCCTTTCGTTCACCGGCGACGACATTCCGAACCGTAACAGGGGCTTGGACTCTGTTTGATCTGGGAAGAAGATTCGCACCCGACTGGCTGTCTCACTCGGATCACAGGCAAAGAGCAGCCGACTTGGAAGCAACGGATCTCCCCGTTGATCGCGGCGTCCTGCGATCAGCGTCACCTCCTTTCGTGACGCGAGGATTGCGCTCAGGGCGTACCCATCACGAGCGTATCGGCGGTCGTTGTCCACGATCCCCAACACCTTTCGCAGTCGATTGGGAAGAAAGAGATCCGAACTCACTGAAGCCGGCACATACTCCTCATTGAAGGACGTCACGACCAGCGCCGGGGCATCGTCAAAACGAAGTTCGAGCCAACCCAACAGTTCAAGAGCGTCCGGATCGGGTGGCGGCGGAACCGACTCATCTTCCAGTTGCTCGATCGTCAGCTGCAATGCCTGTGCCCCGGTTACGACTGGCTGTAACTCGCCCGGAATCTCTGCATGTCCCATCAGGACATCCCGGATCTTGGCAACGGCCTCCAACTCCATCCGATCAGATGCATTCTCGCTGTCATACCCTCGTTCTCCGGAGATCATCACGAGAAGATTCAGGACGACTTCCGTCCACTCGGTCAGCGGTCGTGATCCGCTTCGCAGGTCTTCGAGCAACCCTGTGACCAATTCATGAGCCTGCTGGACATGTGCGCACGCTTCAGAGTCTCCCAGCCAGAAGCCCAGCCGGAGTTGCAGATGCCGATCCAAGTAGGCGTCCAGTTCCTGCAGCAAATCGGGGGACACTCCCTGATCGGTCAGCCATCGTGCGACATCGGGATGACGGACGAGATCTGAGAACTCCCCAGATCGCTCGGTCTCAAGATAAGCGGACACCGCAGTCAGCAATCGCAACACACTCGTCTGAGGCAGCGTTTTGCCCACGACCCAGCGGGAAGAGACGCCAAACTGAGACAGCCGCTGTTGTATCCGGGGGACCAACCCTTCATCGGCTGGCCCGATTGTGATTTCATCCGCACGGTACTTGCCGTTAAAGCTTGCCAGCACCCGCACAACTTCGTCTGCCTGGTTTTGTGGACCATCGACGACACGCACCTGCTGCGGGGACAAGTCGATGCGCACGCTCTTCCACGTCTCGGAACGCAGACATCCGTACTCGTCGAATCGATTCGCAAGGCCCTTCGGAGCGTGAATCAATGCTGTCACGCGGTCCGCCACCTGATCGACCATGGCCCGCGAGATTTGATTCAGATCGGCTGTCCCAACCAGCACGATGTCCTTGTCAGTCCGGCACTCTCGTTCTCTGACAGCGACGAGTCGGGCCGTCTGACGGTCCCACAATTCGTAGCCATCGAGAAGGTTGAGATACCGTTGCTGGGCGACTCGCAGGGCCTCCCATCGTCTGCGCTCCTGAAGCCCCGCCAACAGCTCTCCGTGTTCGAGTACATCGCCAAAGTCGAGCAACTCGGCAGCCAGTTCACGATGCAGAGCCCACAGCAACTCCCCCAGCGCCATCCAGCCGTCGACATCGCTGTCGTCAGGAATATCACGCAGCACATACTCCGCCTGTGGTCGAGGCAACTGCCGCATCGCCTCCGCCCAGACCAGATGCTGCTCCAGCATTCCGGCGAACGGTCGCTGCGGTTCATACAGCAGTTCCGGAAAGGTTCCCTCCGTCACGAGCTGTGGCGGGATGAGACGATCATTCGTTCGCTCAACCAGAACCTCCAGCAACCGTCGACACGCCCGTCGCCCCGGCAGCACGACGACAACCCCGCTGAGGTCAGTCAGCCCGTCGCTCCCGTAACGCTCAACGAGCCAATCCGCCGCCGCTGGCAAAGCGGGCCGACTCCAGTCCAGAAACGTCCGTGTGATGCCCATGAAGTCAGATTATTTCCCTACTCACCGGGAGGCAACGTAAAAGCACCAGCGCTGCTGGCGATTTCATGATGTCGAGGCTGTTCGACCGTCCGTGAAGATTAGGGACATTAAACAGGTTTGGGGCGGGGAAGTGGATGGAAATCATCAGGACTCGGACAATGCCAGGAGCTGGTTTCAGAACCTGTGGGTTAGTGGACGGAATGGTCTGGGAGTTGCATCTTGGTCGGAGTGA
>JAGQQG010000159.1 GCA_020426325.1 Planctomycetaceae bacterium
GCTTCGCATCAACAGCACGGGAGGATGTCCTGCACTTGCATATTCGATTTGCATCCGACGCCCATCCAAGATTGCACAGAACATCGTCATGAACTGATTCGCATTTGCGATGCCGTGCAGGACGGAGTTGACCCGACGGAGCACCTCATGCGGGGGCGGGATGGGCGTGCAATCGTTGTTGAACGTCGACAGGTCGAATAGCGACCGGAGAGCTCCGCGAACACTCGCCATCAACATGGCTGCCGGGATGCTGTGCCCTGCTGCGTCTCCCACTGCCACGAACACTCGATCTTCGGGAAGAGGGATTACTTCGAGCAGATCACCTCCGACTTCATCGCTCGATTCAGAGTGTCCCGCGAGTTCATACCATGCGTCAGTCCCCTCGTGCTGAACCTGAGCTGCCGGTTGCGACCGTGCCGCCACTTGAAGTTCGATCCGCAGTCGCTGGCTTCGTTCGCTCTCGTCCAACAGGCGAGTTCGTTCAATCAGATCGCCAAGACGCGAAGCCACTGAAGCGATGATGTGCTGTTCGCGGATGGTCAATCTTCTCTCTCTGCGATCGTACAACCAGAGTGTCCCCAGGGGACGACCCGCAGCAGTGATGGCCCGACACACACCGACGGCAATCTGATCAGGGAGCAGACTTGCCTCGTCGTCGGAGAGCATCGACCGTTGCAGCACCTGGAGTTCTCCCTTGAGACAGGCTGCGTCTACCGGTGAGTGACTGAGAAGTCTTGTCGGCTGGGGAACGTTCAACCACTCGGGAGCCTGCTGAGCACGAAGCCGGAGTTCGTCCGTGCCTGGCTCATGGATGAACAGGGCCGCTGCTGGAAATCCAGACTGACGGACCGCTGTACGGAGCAAGGTTTGGACGTACCTCAGCGGTTGTTGCTGGGGAAGCCCACGCTCGATCGTGACGGACACACCCGTGCTGGATGGCTGAGCAGGCGCGGGCCTGTTACTCACACGAAGCAACTCGTTCGATGCCTGCTCCGTCAGGACGCGCTCGATGAGATGTGCTGTCAGTTCTGCGACTTCACAGGCATGCAAATAGCCTTCGTCCCGTTTCCGTCCTTGCAGCGGTTCGAGACGCAGCGTACCGACGGTCTCGGTTCCATTGCTGACGCTCGATCGCCATTGGCTTGGACCACAGAAATCTGTCGGGATGCTCCCATTCGCCTGTCTTCCAGCTGACTCAAACACAATCGGCCAGCCGGTCACTCGGGACGATCGCCGACAGACGGCGTCAATCCATTCTCGAACTGGCGGATTTGAACCCATGAGTTGTGGCCGTCTGGAGATAAAATCGCACGACTTTGAGTCCCACGGAGAATCCTGGATACATTCGGAGTCGGCAGATTGCTCCTCGTGATGGCTCCGGAACTCTGCGAGACGTGCAAATCGTCAGCAAACGGCGTCAGCGTCACCAACACTGCCGGTTACTCCGAGACCGCCATCAACCAGCAATCGTGATCAGGTCGAGTGTGAGGGTCGGGCAGTCTGTTCGGATCAGGTTGTTCTGACATCCACATCGAGGATGTCGAACCGGCCTGTGCCAATGGGTGCCCCTCCGTTGTGAAAGGCAATCCCCCGATAGCGATAATCCCGCAGCGGACGATGCGTGTGGCCGAAACAGACCTGCTGGACGCCGGTCTCTGGCCCCTGACCGATATGCTTGAGGTAACTCACGATCCGCCGAGCAACCAGCCTTCGCGGGTAGACCGCACGCGGGACCAGCAGATGGACGCGACTTTTGACCACGAGGTCGTACGCCTGGCTGTGGTACTTCCCCTTCTGCTCGTGATCCAGCGAACGCTCTCGCCGTTTCTGCAAACCATCAGCGGTCATCTTCCGGTCCGCGACGTCTCCATGCAGAAAGACCGTGTTCCCCTCCCGGATATAGAACCGATGCCACTCGAAATTGGAGACGTGCTGTGAGAGTTCGGGCAACCGCTCGATGAGTGCTGCATGATAGTCGTGGTTCCCCAGCAGGAACTCCACGCGACTGTTCGGGGCAGCCTCGCACAGGTCATGCAGCCACGTGACCGCCGCATCGACGGTCGCGGAAATTGAGGGAAGCGTCGACCAGCGAAAATCGAAGATGTCCCCCCCTAGCACACACAAATCGGCCTGATCGGCCGCTCGCTGGATGGCATGCAGGTGATCGTCCCCCCGCGAACGGTTCGCGAACAGGTGCAGATCAGAAATAAAGCACGCCCGCTGCATGGGTCGATCTCAGGGTGAAAACAGCATTCGGTACGGAAACCAATGGTTTTATCAGGAATTCCCGCCCGCGGACATGAGCCGATCCAGCGATCTTCAGTTGCTCACGCCCCGACAGATCGCTATTCTGCAACATTCGTGCGAATTCACAAGGTTTTCGAGTTATTCTCAACCGAGGGCAGTCCGGGACACCCCCCTGCGAGACTGCTGTGCGGAAGTGTCGGAGAAGCGATCGTGGCGATTGACAAAAGTCTAAGAAGGTCTGGGCGACTCAAGCGTTCCCGCAATGTCCTCAAACGTGAGGAGCGCATTACTCAGATGAAGTTCAACGATCGCTGGGAAGAAGAACAAAGCCCCTTTGGTCTTCCCAAGACCCGTGTGATCAAAACGGTCATCGGCAAGAAGAAGAAGAAAAAGTCCGCTGAGGAAGAAGGCGACGCAGCACCCGCCAAGGGAGCCAAAGGCGGCAAGAAGTAAGAGTTTCGCCGGAAAGACGGAAGGCAGGGTCAGCAGCAGTTTGCCCTGCATGGCTGCTTGAATCATCGATGCCGTGGCATCCGTTGAACGTGCCGCTATCATCGCAAGATGAACGGCCACATCTCAGCAAGCACCGAAGCCGCCATTCGACTGGGCTGCTTCGTGGGCGTGCTGCTCGTCATGGCGGTCTGGGAACGGCTCGCACCGCGACGAACCCAGACCGTCTCAAGACCGCTACGGTGGACCAGCAATCTCTCGCTGACCGCCATCAACACGATCGCTGCCCGACTGGTCATGCCTGTGACGGCTGTGGCAGCCGCTATTGCTGCAGAGTCACGAGGCTGGGGCCTCTTCTCACTCGTTGACTGGCCGAATTGGCTGGAAATCCTGCTCTCTGTCCTGCTGCTCGATCTGGCGATCTACCTGCAACACGTGATGTTCCATGCGGTCCCTCTCTTCTGGCGACTGCACAAAGTCCATCATGCGGACCTCGACCTGGACGTGACCTCCGGCGTGAGATTTCACACGCTGGAGATCCTGCTCTCTGCAGTGATCAAGCTGGCCGCTATCGCTGCTCTTGGTCCGACTGCCATCGCGGTGATCATCTTCGAGGTGCTGCTGAACGCGATCAGCATGTTCAACCATAGCAACATCGCCCTGCCCCTCCACCTCGACCGCCTGCTGCGACTGCTCGTGGTCACCCCCGACATGCACCGCGTACACCACTCCATCCTCCACCACGAAACCGACAGCAACTTTGGCTTCAACTTCCCCTGGTGGGACCGCCTGCTCGGCACCTACCGCCCCCAACCCGAAGCCGGCCACGAAGGCATGACGATCGGCCTCCCCACCCTCCGCAACGAACACGAAACCGAGAGACTCCCCGCGATGCTGTGGCTGCCGTTTCGATCAACTGAAGGTCCAGAATGGTGACAACGGGTAGCACCGGTTGTCTCAACCGGCGGCGCGTCAGCGGCCAGAAGCATTTGCAAAGACGACCTGTGAATAACAATCATGCGCCTTCGGGCATGCCTCCCGTCCGACGGACTGGCTCGCGGTTCCCATGAGCGCTAGACGGAAACATCCTATCACGCACGGTGTCGTTTGAAGCGAGGGCAACTGACTGTTAGCATTGCGTTTACGACCATCGTCCGATCGCGCGTTAGGTTGACAAACCTGCAGCCTACAGGCGATACGATGATCAATCTAAAAACAAGTTAGGCAGCTACAGCCAATAGCTCAGAATCGTCACTAACGCTGCCACGATTCCCATTATCGCGCTCACCGTCGCTAGTTTCCATTTCGGTAGTCGCCACCTCCGGCCGGGCGGCGTTTCAGCTGCAATCAAATCCGCCGAACGATCAATAGCACGCTCAAGCATCTTTCGTCGCTTCGGGTTCAGGCTCTTTTCTTGCGACGCCACCGTCACCAAATCTCGATGAATGTCGCGTAACGTCATGATGCGACTATCCATCATCACTCCTCGGTAGATTTGGCTGGACCAGCTTTAGCGGTCGACTTCCGCGTTCGCTGACCGTTCGTCGGCTTCCAGGTTCCCTCCACGCTCGGGTCCTTGATGTCGTGAATGATGTTCTCCGCCTCGACTGTCGCATGGTGATCAAGTGAAAGCGCATCGCCGTCCCGCAAAATACCCGGGTGCTGCGCCAACGCTCGTCGTGTGTTGCCAGTATAGGCGCGCCAGTTCTCAAGGATTGGCTTCACAATTCGCTTAGATGATGCAGTCTTCTCGCGACTAAGCTGGCAATATGTATGAATCGCGACTAGAGCCAGACGCACTGCGGCGTCGTTTGTGTTTTTCGCCTTTGGGTCCCTCACGGTGAGCTTGAAGTCGCCACTGTCGGTCAACAACGCGATTCCGGGCAATTCGTTTCCGTGGAGTTGTCCGCCGGACTCTTTGCTTGCACTATCTGTATGCGATTCTGTTTTCCCTGTGTTTTTACGCTGACGCTCTTGGTCCCCACCGAATCTCGCGAGCACGTAGTCCAAAATCCGATCAATTGCGTCCTGTTCCTCCACGCCATCCAAGGCCTCAACAATCTCGCCTAGTGCCTGAATCTCGTTCATTTCCGTCCTCCTTCTCGTTGTAAAACTTACATCCAGCCAATTTGTACGCAGTGAATTCCTGCTCGTCAATGGTCCGGCAAACAGAATTATTCAAAAATTTGAATAGCGGCAGACACAACACTAGCTACAGCGTGTGTATTCGGTTGGTCTGCAAAACGTCGTTTTTTGCGGTATTTTCTTCGCAAGCCACAACTGGCACACATTTTTCTCTCGGTCAGGTGTCAAACTGTGGGCTGACCGGGCCGTTAGATTCGACTTCGTTCGCTTCGTATAATCTGTCACCGGTGCCTTGGTCAGTTCTTCAGTCACCGGCTGGCTAGTTTGCGATTGAAAATCGCATGTCCGCAGCAGGTGAACTTGTCCGTAGGCCTCGCAACGGGTAGCACCGGTTGTCTCAACCGGTGCCGCGTCAGCGGCCAGAAGCATTTGCAAAGACGACCTGTGAACACCAATCGTACGCCTTCGGACATGCCTCCCGTCGCTTCGCGACACGCGTTGGGCCAACCCGTGCTACGCGGGGCGATGACACCTCGCCGTGAGCTGTCGTGCGACGTGACCGCGATTCATGCTGTACATGTCGCGTGCTTTCCCGCCGATGCCGAGGCCCGGCTGGTGGATTGCTTGCGTGAGGCGAGAAGGCTGACCGTTTCACTCGTGGCCGAGGTCGATGGTGAGATCGTGGGGCATGTGGCGTTCAGTCCGGTGACGGTGGCGTCGGGAGCGACCGGCATCGGCCTCGCACCGGTGGCCGTGCTGGAGGCGCATCAGCGTCAGGGGATTGCTGCGAGGCTCATCGAGGCGGGCCTGCAAGCATGTCGCGAGGCAGGATTCGGCTGGGCCGTCGTGCTGGGCGATCCGGCGTACTACGCCCGCTTTGGCTTCCGCCCGGCCAGCGAGTTCGGCCTCTCCGACGAGTACGGCGGCGGCGACGCGTTCCAGGCGATAGAACTCATCGACGGCCAACTGCCGATGAACGGAGGACTCGTCCAATACGCACCAGAGTTCGCTGAGCTCGAGTGACTCGCGACATCGTGTTGACCCGCCTTGTATCCTTCGTTCACTCCTGTTTCAAACAGAAGTAAACAAAGGTAACGAAGAACTCTCATTCACCAAACGTACGGTTCAGCCGTTCGCGGTGGTAGGCGAGACGTTCGTCACTCGTCATGCTGGCGAAGTTGGGAGTCGCGCTGTCGTCACTGGTCGCACGAGATGGTGAATCTTTGACCGACGCCGCTTGCGGCTTAGTGGACGGCGGCAAGCTCACGGTCGTTCCGTTCCCCGCGTAACTCATGACGTTGGTCTGCAGCGTGAGGTCCTCATCGAGTGACCGCAGCGGGCGGATGTTGAGTTTCGCCAGCACGGCATGATAGGCCCGCACGGCCTCGACCGGTTCGATGACGCCTTCTGCGATCAGACGCAGGAATTCGATGAAGGCCAGCTGATTCTCGGCGTTGTTGATCTTGCGACCGAATAGGGCCGCCCGAGCCCCGTGCTTTTTCGCCTCTGCCAACAGCATGAACGCATCGAGCGTTGTCCCCGAAGAGCCGCCGAGGACGCCGACGACCAGATGCGGGTCGTAGGCCACGAGTTCCTCCATCGCAGCCGGTCCGTTGTAGGCGATCTTGAGGAAGATGGGCCGCCCTGCACTGGACACCCCGGCGAGCGTGCGGGCGATCACGTCATTGATGAACTGCGGCATCTGCTCAGGTGCAACCGCATTCGGCAGATTGGGGTTGAACACTTCGAGAAAATGTCGGAACCCCTTCCGTTCCGCCTCGACGCGGAAGGCTTTGTACGCTTCGAGCGTGTTCAGATCGAGCTGTCGATCATTGTTGAACGTCATCGAGTACAGGCCAAGGTCGACCCCCAACGTGCGTTCGGCCTGTTCACAGTCGATATGCCCACACTGAGCATGATCGAGCATCAGCGTGCGAAACGGCTGCGAACCTTCGGTCGGGATGCGGCTGCCCCGCATGGCATGGATATCGGACGTGTCATTCGCTCGCACGGCTGGGGTGATCGATGAATCATCGAACAGCCGTTCCTGCAGGGCCAGCTGCTCAGCCGTGCTGGCCGACATGAGCATGATGTCGACGATCCCCTGCCGCACGATGGAACGAATCTGCTCGCGAAACTCCTCCAGCGTCCGAAACCGTTCGCTGCCATCCGCCAGCCGCACGACCCCCGGCCCTGGCATGCCAAACGCCATGTCCGCATCCTTCGCGTCAGCAATGATGAATTCCCGACACCCCGAAGGATCAGCATGAATGGCAGCGAGTTTCTGATCGAGAGATTTGGCCATCGAACGACTATCCTTGCAGAACCTTATTGATCGTCTCCCGCAAGACGCTGCCCGATCGTTGCAACCCAGCGAGTTCCTTGGGCCAGAGATCGACTTCGATGTGCTGGACGGCGCCGCCCCGTCCGACGATGGTCGGCACGCTGATGCAAACGTCGGAGAGGCCGTACGCTCCGTTCTGCAGCGACGAGACCGGCAGAATGCGGCGTTGATCGAGGGCGACCGCGTGGATCACGTCCGCAATCGAGGCACCGACCGCGAACCCCGCTCCCCCCTTCTTGGCGATGACTTCGGCTCCGGAACCACGAGTCTTCTTCTCGACCTCCGCGATCAGGCCCGGAGTGACGCCGGGGTACTTGTCGAGCGGCAGTCCTGCAATCTGGGCGTTCGACCAGATTGGGACCATGCTGTCGCCGTGTTCGCCATAGATCGTCACATTCGTCTGTGATGGCCGCGTGCCGAGTTGCTGAGCGAGCATGCTCCGCAGACGGGTCGTGTCGAGCACGGTCCCGAGGCCGATCACCTGTTGCGGGGGCAGGTCGAGTTCCTGCACGGCGAGATACGTCAGCACGTCGACCGGATTGGACACGACGAACACGACCGCGTCCTTGCGATATCCGTGTGTTTTCAAATCCGCAAGGATTCCTTTGAAGAGGCTCACGTTACGGTTGATCAGATCGAGTCGACTCTCGTCCGGCTTGCGTCGCAACCCGGCTGTGATGCAGATCACATCGGCATCTTTGGAGAGTTCCGGACCGCCAGCAGTGAAGACCTGATCACTGGTCAGCGCCGCTCCGTGCAGCAGGTCCAGCCGTTGTCCTTCGACAAGGTCCTGATTGACATCTACGAGGGCAATCTCATTGACGATGCCGCCGTACTGAAGAGAGAGTGCCGCACACGAACCGACAAGTCCGCCGCCGCCGATGATGGAAACTTTCATGATGAGTTGAGTGTTCAGAGTCCAGTGTTGAATGTTTTAGTTAGGCACAAAGCAACGCTGGGCGATATCAGTTCAGAGCCGCTAACACCTGATCTGTGATCGCCTTCACAAGTGCTTCGGTATTCGCACCATTCGCGGTTGTGTTCGACTTCGAGAGATACCCGGGAAAACTCGGAGCCGGATCGAAGGCTTTCGGCTGCGGCTGTTGGACGCCCGCTTCGCTGTATCCCTCGCGGAAGGCCGTGTTGCCGCACAAGTCACAGTTTTCGACATGAAAACGGGGGTCATCAAAGCCAAGCCGCTGTTTGAGGTCGAGCAGTTCTCGTGACTTCTGTTCGTTCAGGTACGTCACGCCGCCGAGTTGCTTCGAGAGAATCAGAATCCGGCAGTAGGCATCGAGAATCTCCGTCTTCCAGTAGGCCTCTTCGAGCGTCTTGCCGAAGCTGACCGTGCCGTGATTGGTGAGGATCATGGTATTGGTCGCTTTAAGGAACGGCCTGACCGTGTCAGCGAAGGCCTGGCCGCCGGGCGTCTCATACGGAGCAAGCGGCACCTCGCCCATGAAGACCTCGATCTCCGGCAGGATGCACTGCGGGATCGGTTCGCGCGTCACCGCGAACGCCGTTGCGTGCGGCGGGTGACAATGCACCACGGCCTTCACGTCCGGTCGCTCTTTCATGATGGTCAGGTGCAGCAGGATCTCACTGGTCCGCTTTTTTGTGCCTGCCAACTGGTTGCCGTCGAGGTCCACCATGCAGATGTCGTCCGGAGTCATGAACCCCTTGCAGATCATCGTCGGCGAGCAGAGCACCTCGTTCTCGCCGATGCGATACGAAATGTTGCCGTCGTTCGCCGCAGCGAACCCCTTCGCGTAAACACGTTTGCCAATCTCGACGATCCAGTCCTTGATGTCCTTGGCTTCCCTGGTGTTGAAGAGCGGGTGGTAGTTCATGGTCGTCTTTTCTGGTTAAGTTTGCGATTGTGTCTAAATGTCGAATGACGAAATCAGCATGACGAAGGAAGTTCATTGTCTGGATGACAAAACTCATCTTCTGATTTCGACATTTGTGATTCTTTCGTCATAGGGAGTTCGAGTATGTTTCGCGACATCCTCGCCCGAAGAGGGCCTCATGCCGTGGGATTGTCCAAAACTTCCTGGAGCCGTTCCTTCAATCCCGGTTCAATACGCGACAGCCAGGTTTCATCAATAAGTCCGATGTCGAGCATGTCCTGAAGGTGAACCCGATCCTTGAGGCGGTAGGATGTCAACTTCATGGTGACAAGTGATTGCAGATCAAGGATCGCAAAATCGCCCGTTCGGTCCTGCTGATCGACATCGGGTGAAATGGCCAGGCTGTCCGGTTGGATTTTTTCTCCCGCGAATACAACATGTACGGCATCCCTGGCCTTGGCCTCCGGTCCGTCGAGAAACATGTCGATGCCTCGGACGTGGCGATACACGAAGCCTGCCGCTTCCAGTGCCGTCTGGGCGGCTGGAAGGTCATCTCGACGCAGGAGAATGTCGACGTCACGTGTATTCCGGACTGCTGACTCGTCCACTCGTGCGACCCAAGCTGCTACTGCGTTCCCACCCACGACCGCATAAGGAACTCCGGCGTCCTCTAACGTCCGTGTGGCTCTCATCAATCTGTTGCGCACCTTTTCCACGGCATTCACCATCCGGTCAATCGAGATGTCATGCAATTTGACTGCCATGTGTCACTTCCGGCATGTAATTATGCTTGCAGTTCAATTGTGTCCAACAACGCCGCACAGTACGCATCGATCGGCTTCTCTTCCGGATAGAACGGTGCGACCGCTTCTCCTCCTTCGCTGATCGCCACGATCGATCCGTCGCCGCTGCCGAGTTCGTCAAACGTGATGAACGGCTCGCCGCGTCCTTGGGAATGGTCCCGCAATCCATCGCGATCCAACGGAACGACGATCCGCCATGTCATTCCCCGCAACGAGGGATGACAGCGGGACAGCGTCACTTTGCCGATGACTTCGCAGATTCGCATGAGTGTAGGAAATGGGGACTAGGAAATGGCTTTCAACAAGTTGCGGAGTTCAAACCACGAACGGTCAGTCGGATCGATGCACCAGACGTTGGCTCTCAGCTGACTGCGGACCTGCCGGACTTCGCCGGCGTCACGGACGGCGACGGCTTTCACTCGTTCATTCCGATTGGCAAAGCAGGCAGCTCGATGGGTCTGTTCGGCAAGGATGACGACGGTTGTTGAGTCACCCCTGCAAATCGCGCTGGTTGCCAAACTAGCCGCGTCATCAGGACAACCAAGCAATTCACGCTGCCACGTTGATCGCAAATCCTCGAACAATCGCTCGATGGCATCCGTGCTCCGTACGACGATCATCAAGGGCCGTACGCCCACAGGTTGCCCCCCGTGGGTCCTGGTGTTTGTATTCCTGTTGTGTTGATTGGACGGTGTCACATCTTTTGACCCACGGGGCGTGGCCCGTGGGCTTGAGCGGATGATTTCGATCCCCTGCTCTTTCGCGGCATCCCACGCAGCGGGGGTGACAATCGCGCGATCGCTAACCGTCACCTGCGACGCACTCTTCGAGGCTTGGAGCAGCACTTGAGCTGTGACGACACCTGCATCAATAACAACCCACTCCGCGCTTCCTCCGTGTCTCTGCGTCTTCGTGGTGAGTTCTCCTCGCGCATCGTCTACACCCGCGCCGAGTTGCGTCAGCACGCCGGCGACAATGCGGTCGATTGTTGAAGAGTCGAGGTTCATTCGTGAGGTGCCCGCATCTGCGATGCGTCGCTAACTGGATTGTTTCAATTGTCCGGTTGGGCGATGACCATCCATCGCACCGGGGTGTTGCGGGTTCCCATGGCCTCACCAACGGCTTTGCCGTCCGAGGTTATGATCACGTCGTCGCCGATGCCGCTGCCCATGTTGTCGACCGCGATCACTGGTTCGCCGTCATTCCCGCCGTCCACCAGCAACGGCTGCACCACGAGCATCCGCCACCCGTTGAGGGACGCATGCTTAATCGTGGCAGTCGTCGTGCCGATGACTTTTGCGAGGTTCATGATTTATTTTCACCACGGAGACGCAGAGACACGGAGGTCAGATCATGACCTCCAATTGCCGATCATTTGTCTCATTGTTGTGTCTGTGTTCATTATCAACTCAAGGTTCCAGTAATTCTCCGTGCCTCCGCGTCTCCGTGGTGAACTAAACAACCCTCAGTTCGTCGACCATCACGCACCGTCGTGACCGTGTGAACGTCAGCGGATTCGTGATTCCTTCGCCGGTTGGCGTCGCGACGCTGAAGGAGAGGTATCCTTCGCCGCCGAGGCCGAGGCCGGCCATCGAAGGGCCGTTTTTGACGAACAGGGTTGTATTCATCAGGCGGCCCATCACGGTCATGTTGTGCACGTTGCGGGAGTGGATGATGCCGGTGTGGCCGAAGCCATGCTCGAATTTGTGAGCCAGCTCAATCGCCTGCATCGCATCACGACAGCGGACGAACGGCAGGAAGGGCATCATCTGCTCTTCCGGAACGAACGGGTTGGATGTGTCCGTTTCGCCGTACAGCACTTGAGTGCCCGCTGGGACTTGCACGCCGATCATCTGGGCCAGGACGGCTGCATCCTTGCCGATGAGGTCACGGTTGAGCACCGCATGTCCGCCCGGCTCTTTCGGCGGAGCGAACGCGAGTTTCGTCAGGTCGTCGATCTGCTGCGGGGAGAGGCGATAGCCGCCGTGACGACTCATCGCATTCATCAGGCTGCCGAAGATGCTGCTGACCGCGAACACTTCCTTCTCGCCGATGCACAGCAGATTGTTGTCGTAGGCGGCACCGGCGACGATCGACTTGGCGGCGTGATCAAGATCAGCTGTTTCGTCGACCACAACCGGTGGGTTACCAGGACCAGCGACGATGGCTTTTTTGCCACTGTTGAGTGCTGCCCGTGCGACTGCTGGTCCACCGGTGACACAAAGGATACGGACTCCCCGATGACTGAAGATTTCATTGGCCGACTCAATCGTCGGTTTGCCGATGATGGTCACGATGTTGTCGATTCCGATGGCCGCTTTGAACGCCCGGTTGAAGGCTCGCACTCCCTCACACGCGATGCGGGCTCCCGATGGGTGCGGATTGACGACCATCGTGTTCCCCGCAGCGACCATGTTGACCACATTG